>NZ_JBKFBD010000018.1:0-101785 GCF_053345975.1 Microbacterium sp. C23T
GCCGCCGGGGGGGGCCCCCCCGGCGGGGGGCCCCCCCCCCCCCGTCTCAGCCCGCGGCGATCCCACCGGGCGGGCTGACGGGTCAGCCGGCGTGGCCGTTCGGGCCGGGCTTGACGTTGTGGTTGCGGCAGAACACGTTGCCCGGGTCCCAGTCGCGCTTGACCGCGGCAAGGCGTGCCATGGTCGCCGGCGGGTACATCCGCTCGGCGAACGTGGCGTCGGTCGAGACGGTGAAGTTGCCGTACACGCCCGACCCCTTCGCCTCGATCGCGTCCCACTCCTCGATGACCTGCGCGCGGGTCGCGTCGTCGAGCATGCCCGGCACGTCGAATGCTCCGGCCATCGCGAACCAGGTCGCGTCGCGAGCGGGGAACGCCGAGTCGTCTTGCGAGACGTCGCCGTACGCCCCGCCCAGCGAGCGGAGGAAGGCGACCGATGCCGGATGCCGCTCGCGGAACGACACGAGCTGCTCGATCGCGTCGTCGTCGAGAACCGGCAGCAGCGTGTTCCCGCCGACGAAGCCGGGCATCGGCTGCTCGGGGTCGAACTCGGGGGCCTCGAGGAGGACGTCGGGATACTCCTGCACCCCGAACTCGCGCTCGGTCACGCCCGGCGCGCGCGTGAGCGGCGCCAGCGCACGACGCGCGGCCTCTTCGTCGGTGCCGATCCACACTGCGGTGATGGAGGCGCCTGCGGGCGCATTCGGGTCCATCGCGGGCACATCCATGTACGTGACGGTGAGGTCGCGCGGGGCTTCGGTCATCAGATCGCGCAGCGCGCGGATGACCGGCCGGGCGTCGCCCTCGATGCCGTAGACCGCGTGCACCACGCCGTCGAGCGGATGAGCCTCGAAGTCGAACCTGGTGACGACGCCGAAGTTGCCCCCGCCGCCCCGGAGCGCCCACAGCAGCTCGGGATGCGAGGCATCCGTCGCCTCCACCACGTCGCCGCGGGCGGTCACGAGCTGCGCGCCCACGAGCTGGTCGGACGCCAGACCCCACGCGCGCACCATCCAGCCGATGCCGCCGCCGAGCGTGAGGCCGCCGACGCCGACCGATGCGGTGTCGCCCGAGCTGATGCCCAGCCCGCGCTCGGCGAGCGCGTGCGCGACGGCGCCCCACTGCGCTCCGCCGCCGACGCGGACGCGGGTGCCGTCGACCTCGATGTCGTCGAGCGCCGAGATGTCGAGGGTGAGGCCACCGGGCACCCCGCCCCAGGCGCTGTGACCGCCGCCGCGGATCATGATGTCGAGCCGCTCCGCCGAGGCGTAGCGGAGGGCGCCGCGCACGTCGTCGACGGCGGCGGCGCGGATGACGGCGGCGGGCGAGCCGATGCCGGAGTGGAAGCGGCGGGCGGATTCCCATTCGGAATCGCCCGGACGGATGACGGTGCCGACGGAGCCGGTGCTGAGGTCGTCGTTGCTCATGACGGCCAGGCTAGGGGTCGGCGCCGACATCGACCAGGGTCCACCCGGCGGAGTCCTCCGCGGCCGTGGCGGGTGGCCGGAGCGGCGTAGGCTCGCGAAGGTGACGAGCATCCTCTACATCGGCGGCACCGGAACCATCAGCGCGGCGTGCGCGCGCCGCTCCGTCGCCCTCGGGCACGACGTCGCGGTCCTGAACCGCGGCGGCGCCCGACGGCCCCTCCCGCCGGAGGTCGAGCTCATCGAGGCCGACATCCGCGATGCCGCGGCCGTCCGCGCCGCGATCGGCGATCGTCGTTTCGACGTGGTCGCCGAGTTCCTGGCGTTCTCACCCGAGCACATCGCGATCGACCTCGACCTGTTCGAGGGACGCACCGGCCAGTACGTGTTCATCAGCTCCGCCTCCGCGTACGAGAAGCCGCCGCGCCGGCTGCCGGTGACCGAGTCGACGCCGCTGCGCAACCCGTACTGGCAGTACTCGCGCGACAAGATCGCGTGCGAAGACGTGCTGGTCGCCGCCCACCGCGAGCGCGGTCTGCCCGTCACGATCATCCGCCCGTCCCACACCTACGACGAGCGGCTCCTGCCGACCCTCGGCCACTGGACCGACATCGCCCGCATGCGCGAGGGGCGCCCGGTCATCGTGCACGGCGACGGCACCAGCCTGTGGACGCTCACGCACAGCGACGACTTCGCGGTCGCGTTCACGGGCCTGCTCGGCAACCCCGCCGCGATCGGCGAGGCGTTCACGATCACCGGCACGCACGCGCCGAGCTGGAACCAGATCTACGGGTGGCTTGCGGATGCCGCGGGTGTGGCCTCCCCCGACCTCGTGCACGTCGCCTCCGACACGATCGCCGCCTTCGAGCCCGAACTCGGGCCGACCCTCATCGGCGACAAGGCGCATTCGATGGTCTTCGACGTGTCGAAGATTCAGCAGCTCGTCCCCGAGTTCCGCACCACGATCACCTTCGACGAGGGTGCGCGGCGCATCCTCGCGTACTACGACGCGAACCCCGAGGCGCAGCAGATCGACGAAGGCCGCGACGCGCTCTTCGATCGCATCGCGGCCTTCGTCCGCTCGGCCGGATGACGCCCGGCCCTGTCCTGATCAGCGCGTGATGTCGCGCACCGTGCCCTTGTCGAGGCGCAGACGGCGCCGGGCGCGACGCGCGACGGCCGAGTCATGGGTCACGACGATGAGCGTCAGCCCCTCGTCGTTGAGCGACTGGAGCACCGCGAGGATCTCGTCGCGCATGCTCTCGTCGAGGTTGCCCGTCGGCTCGTCGGCGAGGAGCACGCGCGGCCGCTTGACGATCGCCCGTGCGATGGCGACGCGCTGCTGCTGACCGCCCGACAGCTCGCCGGGGCGGTGGTCTGCACGCTCGGCGAGGCCGACGTGCGTGAGCGCCTCGGTGACCCGGGCGGTGCGCTCGTCCTTCGACAGCCCCAGCGGCTCGAGCGCCATGTCGACGTTCTCGTGCGCGGTGAGGGTGGGGATGAGGTTGAACCCCTGGAACACGAAGCCGATCTCGTGCGCGCGGATGCGGCCGAGCTCGCGGTTGTCCGCCGTCGCGATGTCGATCTCGCCCAGGTGCACCGAGCCGGTGGTCGGGCGGTCGAGCGCGCCGAGCAGCTGCAGGAGCGTCGACTTGCCGCCCCCGGTCGGTCCTTGGATCGTGACGAAGTCGCCCGCGTCGATCGTGAGGTCGACGCCCGCGAGCGCCTTCACGACGCGGCCCTTCTGGGTATAGGTGCGGGTGACGCCCTCGAGGCGGTACTGCGCCTGGGGCGCAGCATCCGCGGCCGCAGCCGGCTCGGTGTCGATCATGGTCATGACGTGCTCTCCCGTCGGTGAGGTGGGTTCAGGTGCGGTGGGGATGGTGTCGGACATGGGATGCCTCAGCCCACCGATCGCAGGGCTTCGGCGGGGCTGAGCCGGGATGCGCGCCAGCCGCCGAAGGCGCCGGCGACCAGGCCGCCGAGCACCGCGATGCCGACCGCCGCGACGACGACCCACAGGGTGATCGGCGCCGACAGGACGATGTCGGTTCCCGCGGACTGCATGGCGTTGCCGAACGCACCGCCGCCACCGCCCATCGGGCCCGTCTGACCGCCATCGGGGCCGAAGCTCTGCGTCGCGGGCGCCGTGGAGATGGTAGGCGAGATGAGGTTGATCGCGACGATCCCGGCGAAGCCGATGACGAGGCCGACCACACCGCCGATCGCACCCTGGACGACGGACTCCCCCGCGACCTGCCCGACCACGCGGCCGTTCGACCAGCCGATGGCCTTGAGCGTGCCGAACTCGCGTGTGCGGCGCGAGACGCCCGAGATCGTGAAGAGCACGGCGAGCACCAGCGCGACGGCGAGCACGATGAGCGAGAGCCAGGTGCCCAGGTTCGTGATGAGGGTCGAGGCGCTCGACAGCGATCCCGACACGGTCGAGGCAAGGTCCGCCTGCGAGCTCACGGTGGCGTCGGGAAGCTCCTCCTGGAGCGCCGTCTGCACCGACGCGATCGCGTCGGAGGACTCGGCCTGCACGTACACGGTCGACACGACGTCACCGGCGCCCGAGAGCTCCTGCGCGACGCCCAGCGGGATGTACACGTTGGAGGCGGTGTCGGCCTCGTCCGAGGTCGAGGCGACGAGCCCGACGATCTCGAACTCCTGACCGCCCACGTCGAGCGTGCCGCCGACGGCGAGGTCCGCCGTCGAGGCGTAGGTCGCGTCGAGCACGGCGACGTACGCGCCCTCGTCGGATGCCTCGAGGCCGCGGCCGTCCGAGACATCGACCGCCGAAAGGGGGCCGACGGCGTCCGCCGACGGGTCGATGCCGAGCACCGTGAACGAGTCGACGCCGAACGAGCCGCCGCCGAAGCCGCCGCCCCCGCCCTCGCCCCGCTGCGGGGGCTGGCCCTGGGTGCCCGTGCCGGAGTCCGTCGAGTCATCGGGACGCTGCGGCAGTTCCCCGGAGAACGTCATGTTGGTGAGGCTGAGGGCTGCAGATGCCGCGGACACGCCCTCGACGCCCGTCACGGTGTCGAGCGTCGACGCGTCGAGCGTCGACCGCATCGGCTCGGTCACGAGCCGCGACTGGCTGAGCTCGGTGGTGCCGTCGTCGGTGGTCGAGCCGCCGTCCTCGCCGAAGTCGAACCGGGCACCGCCCTGGCCCGGCTCCGCCTGTGCACCGGTCACGGTGAGGTCGGTGCCGACCCCGTACACGGACTCGAGCGCCTTCGCCTGCGCGGCGCTCACGCCCGCGGCGAGCGAATTCACGATCATCACGAGGGCGATCGCGATCGCGAGGCCGGCGGCCACGATGATCGTCTGCTTCTTGCGGCCGGCCAGCTCCCGCCGCAGATAGGTGAAGTACATGGGTCTCCTCTTGGCGGGCGGAATGCCGGCCGTCGACGTGACGCTACGAAGCGGCGTGATGCGCGCCGTCAGTGGGAGCTATGCGGGAGTTATGGAACGCGGCATCCGTCCCTCGTCCGCACCGTCGCGGATTTCACAGCCGGCGCATAGCGGGCTCCATAGGAATCGCATAGGAAGGCCCGCACAATGGACGCATGACCAACCCCGCACCCGCCCTGCTGCGTCCCGACGGCTCGAACCTCCGCGTCCTCGTGGTCGACGACGAGCAGATGCTCACCGACCTGCTGTCGATGGCGCTGCGCATGGAGGGATGGGAGGTCCGCACCGCGGGCTCCGGCTTCGAGGCGCTGCAGTCCGCGCGGGACTTCGAGCCCGACGCGATGGTGCTCGACATCATGATGCCCGACCTCGACGGCATGTCGGTGCTGCAGCGGCTGCGTCAGGCGGGCGACGACGTGCCGGTGCTGTTTCTCACCGCGAAGGACGCCGTCAGCGACCGTGTCGCCGGGCTCACCGCGGGCGGCGACGACTACGTCACCAAGCCGTTCAGCCTCGAAGAGGTCGTCGCGCGCCTTCGCGGGCTCATGCGCCGCGCCGGCACCGCGCACGCCGCGGGCGCCGAGCCGATCCTCCGCGTCGGCGACCTCACCCTCAACGAGGACAGTCACGAGGTCGAGCGCGCCGGCACCGAGATCGAACTCACCGCGACGGAGTTCGAGCTGCTCCGCTACCTCATGCGCAACCAGCGCCGTGTCGTGTCGAAGGCGCAGATCCTCGACCGCGTCTGGAACTACGATTTCGGCGGCCGCTCGAGCGTCGTCGAGCTCTACATCTCGTACCTCCGCAAGAAGATCGACGCGGGACTCGAACCCCTCATCCACACTGTGCGCGGCGTCGGCTACATGATCAAGGCGCCGCAGTGACGGACCAGAAGACTCCCGACCCCACCACGACGGGGACGACGGATGCCTCGACCGACGCGGGCGCGCAGGCCGAGGCATCCACTCCTCCCGTGCAGGACACCGAAGACACCCTCCCCCGCCGAGCACCCTGGACCCTGCAGCGCAAGCTGATCGTCACGGTGGTCGGCATCACGTCGTTCATCCTGGTGCTCGTCGCGGTGGCGACGAGCGCGATCCTGGGGCAGGTGCTGGAGCAGCAGCTCGACGCCGAGGTGAAGGCCGAGCGTCAGAGCGTCGAGTATCTGCGGGGTCCCGTCGCGGGAGGACTGACCGCGGAGCAGATCCTCGAGCAGCAACCGCGCCAGTCCGGCTACTTCCTGGCCGTCGAGTCGCTCCCGGACGCACCGACGGCAGCCGTCGTCGACGCGAACGGCGACATCGTCGCCCTCACCGACGAGCAGATCGCCGAGATCAGCAAGAGCATCCAGAACCAGCGCGGGCAGTTCGTGGCCACGATCGACGAACTCGGCACGTACCGCATCGAAGGCGTGTCCTTCGGCGGCACGACCATCATCGTCGGCCTGTCGCGTGCCGGGATCACCGAGACCCTCACGCGCATGCTGATCACGATCGGACTCCTCACCGCGGGCGGCCTGCTGCTGCTCGCCGTCGCGACCTCGTGGACGATCCGCCGCGGGCTCGCACCGCTGCGCGCCGTCGCCGACACCGCGGCACGCGTGTCGGTGCTGCAGCTCGACCAGGGCGAGGTCTCGATCGCCGAGCGCGTCCCCGTGCGCGAGTCCGACCCGCGCACCGAGGTCGGCCGCGTGGGCGCGGCCCTCAACACCCTGCTCGACCACGTCGACGAGTCGCTCACCGCGCGCCAGCGCAACGAGGAGCGCATGCGCAGCTTCGTCGCCGACGCCAGCCACGAGCTGCGGACGCCGCTGGCGTCGATCCGCGGCTACTCCGAGCTGTCGCTCACGGCGCTCAGCCGCGGTCAGAGCACGGCCCTCGAGACGACCGAGGCGTCGCTCGAGCGCATCCAGGCGCAGTCGCTGCGCATGACCTCGCTCGTCGAGGACCTGCTGCTGCTCGCGCGGCTCGACGAGGGCCAGGAGCTCGTGTACGGCACCGTCGACCTGACACGCCTCGCGATCGACGCGGTGGGCGACGTCACGCCGACCGGTCCCGACCACGAGTGGGTGCTCGAGGTCGGCGACGAGCCGGTGCTCATCGCCGGCGACACCGGGCGCCTGCACCAGGTCGCCGCGAACCTGCTCGCCAACGCCCGCACCCACACGCCGGCCGGCACGACGGTGACGGTGAGCGTCTCCCGCAACGGCAAGGACGCGATCCTCCGTGTGCACGACGACGGCCCCGGCATCGATCCGTCCCTCAAGGACGAGCTGTTCGAGCGCTTCTCGCGCGCCGACCGCAGCCGTGCCCGCCAGACCGGCGGCACCGGCCTAGGCCTGTCGATCGCCCGGGCCATCGTGGACGCCCACGGCGGCAGCATCCGTGTCGCCAGCAAGCCCGGCGACACGACCTTCGAGGTCCGACTGCCGGCCCGCCCCGCCGACCCCGTAGCGTCCTGACCCCTGCCCGGTCGTCCCGGCGGCACCTCCCGTTTCCGCGAGAGTGCAGCTGATCGCCGAGAGGTAGGGAACCAACCACCCTCTCGTCCACCAGCTGCACTCTCGCCGGCACGAGGCGTCGGCACGGGGCGTCGGGCCGAGGCGCCGGGCCGAGGCGGCAGGCCGAGACGCTGAGCCGAGGCGCCGGGCCGCGCCGGAAGCGGGCGTGGACCGCGGGTCAGTAGCCGCTGAAGGCGTCGGTCGTGATCGAGCGGGCCTTCTCGAGCGCGGGGGCGAGCTCGGCGATCAGGCCCGCAGGGCCCGAGATGTACGCGTGGCGCGATGCGATGTCGGGGACCACACGCACGAGGCCCTCGGCGTCCAGGCGGACCCCCTGCGCCCACATCCAGTGGGCCGGGAGGTCGGCGGGCCGGTCGCGCGTGAACACCACGACGCGGGCTCCGGATGCCTCGATCTCGTCGCGGTAGGCCAGCTCCGAGGAATCCGACGCGACGTAGACCAGGACCACGTCGCGGTACACGCCCTTCGCGGTTCCCTGGCCGAGCTGCGACACGAACGGCGTCACGCCGATGCCCGCCGCGACCATCAGGATCGGCGCGGCATCGCGCTTGGGGAGCAGGAAGTCGCCCCAGACGCCGGTGATCGCGAGCTCGTCGCCCGGCTCCACCAGCGCGAGCGCCTTCTTGTAGGAGCTCAGCGGCTTTGTGGTCTTGCCCTCCTTGAAGGCGACCTTCACGAACGGCAGGTCGGCGGGCGCGGACGCGATGCTGAACTCCCGGCGGGTGCCGCGCGCGTCGGGGTGGCGGTGCGGCACCTCGAGCTCGAGGTATTGGCCGGGCAGGAACGCGAGCCGGTCGTGCACGCGGAACGTGAGCTCCTGGACGGAGGGGGTCGGTTCGGCGCGGGCGACGAGCGTGAGCCGCACGGCCGTGCGGACGGCGAACGCGAAGGCCACCAGGTTGCCGATCAGGAGCGCTCGCTCCTGCCCCAGGGTGATGTCGCCGATGGCGATCGGCCACCCGGCGAGCACCCCGACGACGCCGGCGACGACGAACTGCTGCCAGCGCCGGGGCGGGAGCGTCAGCGGCTCCGACAGCATGAACGCGCCGAGGAAGAGGAACGGCGACGACCACAGCACGGGCCACAGCAGGTCGAGCACATCGATCTCGAGGCCCGCGTCCTGGTACTGCACCGACGTGCGGATGACGGCGACGGCCACGGCGGTGACGAGGAACACGAGGATGACGCGCACCTTCTCGGTGCGCACGAGCACGGCGAGGCCGAGCAGGATCACGGGCGCCGCGAGGGCGGGCGTGCCCACCCACCACGAGGACGCGCCCAGGTCGGGCCACGCCAGGCTCAGCAGCGTGAGCACCGTGGCGCCGACCGCCGCGGGGTTGAAGATGTGGCGGCCGCGCCAGGCCAGGACGTACTTCGACAGCGACGCGACGGCCGCGGCGATCGCGATCCCGACGAGCGGAACGAGCTCGTACGTCGGACGCAGCACGAACAGCAGGATGTGCGCCGTGATGAGCGACGATTCGAGGCGCCACGGGAGGTTCAGCACGCGCTGGGCCGCGGCATCCACCCCCACGCAGACGGCCGACAGCACGGCGAGCGTCGCGATCAGCTGCAGCGGGTCGGGGCCGACGAGATCGAAGAACGACAGCAGCAGCGCGACGACCGCGAGCGCCGCGAGCGCGAGATAGACGAGGCGGTACATCGACACGCGGCCGAGCACCGCGAAGAGACGGTTCCAGAGGGCGGTGAGGTTCGTCATCGGGTCACACCGGCTGCAGGGGCTCGAAGCGACCCGCAGGCGGGATGACACGGATGCTGTCGCCCGGGCGGACGACGCCGCCCGCGAGCACGACCGACATGACGCCCGCCCGGCGCACCGTGGCGCCGGTGTCGTCGACGTGGACCAATTCCTTCATGAGGCCTTCCGAGAGTCCGTTGATCTGCGCGCAGGGGTTGCGGAGCCCGGTGATCTCGATCACCGCGTCCTCGCCGAGCTCGAGCCGCGTGCCACGCGACAGCCCGAGCAGGTCGACGCCGGCGGTCGTGATGTTCTCCCCCAGGGCGCCGGGTGTCACCTCGTGGCCCCGGTCGCCCATGTCGTCGAACAGCTCGGCGTGGATGAGATGCACCTGCCGGAGGTTGGGTGTCGTGGGGTCCCGCTTGATGCGCGAGAGGTGCTGCACGGTGACGCCGGCGTGGGAGTCGCCCTCGACGCCGATCCCGGCGACGAGGGTGATGCTCTCGCGCGTCGGCTTGCTGAAACGATGCGCGTCGTCGCGGGAGACCGCGACGACGTGTCCGGAGGAAGACTCGGTCACCCTTAAACGCTATCTGCTCGCACGAACAGCTCGGCGCGGCAGCCGGGCGACCACTCGACGCGGCCGTCGGTGGTCATGCGCACCCACTCCACGCCCCACTCGTGCGCGAGACGCGGGCCGCCGTCGAAGAACAGCGCGGTCGCGATCGCGTCGGCCGTCATCGCGTCGGCCGCCACCGCCCACGTCGCCGCGTATGTCCGCACCGGCTGCCCAGTGCGCGCGTCGAGCACGTGGTGCAGGGTGGTGCCCGTCGCCGACGGCCACGCGCGCCGGTTGATCGCCGACGCGCAGAGCGCGGCATCCGTCACCTCCCACACGCCGATCGCGCGACGCGGATCGAACGGGTGCTCCAGCCCGATGCGCTGCGGCCGCCCTCGCACGGCGAGGTCGCCGCCGGCGTCGACGGTGAGGTCGCCGGACTCGGTGCGCACCAGAACGCCGAGCACGAGGTCGACGAGGCGCCCCTTGCCGAGCGCGCCGACATCAACCGTCGCGGGCTCGGTGAGGGCGAGCCGGCCGCCCTGCCAGGTGAGCCGCTCGCGCCAGTCGACCGGCGCCGCCACCGGTCGGGCGCCCTGGAACGAGTAGTGCGCGTCATAGCCGAGCGCGTCGAGCGAGTCTCCGACGAGCGGGTTCACCGCTCCCCCGGTCGCGTCCGACACGGCAGCGAGGGCGTCGAGCATGGGGGCGGCGTCCTCGGGCGAAGGAAGGGATCCCGCGCCGCCGGCCAGCGCACGGACGTCGGAGTCGTCGCGGAACCGCGACCACGCCCGGTCGAACGCGTCGATCCGCGCCGTCACCTCGTCGCGCACCGCCGCGGGCAGCGGACGCTCGGTGACGATCTCCCATGTCGTGCCGATGGCGTCGAAGCGCCACGACGCCGGCACGGTGCTCATGGGCTAGCTCGCCGCTTCGGACTTGATCGCCTCGATGGCCTCGTTGAAGCCGTTGCTGGTGAGCGACGATCCGGCGACACGGCTGACCTGGAGGTCGTCGATGTCCTGCCCGACCACCACGTCGGCGATGCCGCCGATGAACTGGCCCTGGTACTGCTCCGACTCGCGCTTCTGCGGGTCGCCGGTCACCTCGACGGCGGTGATGACGTCGTCCTCGAGGGTCACCGTCACGCTGATCGTCTCGACGGACTCGGGAGTCGCGTACGAGCCGTCCGCCGTGTAGGTGCCATCGGCGTACGAGCCGGAACCGGTGTCGGACCCGGTCGAGCCGGTGTCGGTCGACGAGGACGATCCGGTGTCGGGCGTGGTGGGCTCTTCGGCCTCGGAGGCGGTCGCGGCACAGCCCGAGAGGAGGGCGATGCCGGCGACGGCGGTGAGGGCCGCGCCGGCGCGGACGGGGCGGGAAGCGAGTGCGGTGCGGATCATGACGGTCCTCCTGGCTCGGGTCGGGCTCGTGGCGTCGACGCGATGTCCGCGTCGGATTGGATCCTTTCAAGCTCGCCTATGAGCCGCCTTTGAGCGCTGCCGCAGAGCCCGATGAGCCCCGCCGCGCACGCAGCACCGCCTTCAGCACCTCCACCGCGAGGAAGATGCCGATCGACACGACGATCGGGAGGATCCAGGATGCCGCGGGCAGCGGCCGCGACTCGAACAGCACGTTCATGAACGGCACATACGTGTAGATGAGCTGCAGCACCACCAGCGCGAGCGCCGACCACCACACCACCCTGTTGCCGCGCAGCACGTCGAGAGTGAGGCTCGAACGGGTGAGGAACCGGCAGTTGAAGAGGAACGCGAGCTGCCCGAACGCGAGCATCAGGACGGCCTCCGTGCGCGCCACCTCGAGATCCGCTCCCGCCGCGTACACCCCGTAGAACACGCCCATCGCGGCGCCGCCGATCAGCAGCGACACGATGAGGATGAAGCCGAGCTCGCCGCGGTTGATGATCGGACCGCCGGACGCGCGGGGCGGACGGCGCATGATGCCGCGCTCGGCCGGCTCGTACGCCAGGGCGAGCGAGAGCGTCACGGCGGTGACCATGTTCACCCAGAGCACCTGCACGCTGGTCAGCGGCAGCGCGAGCCCGAACACGACCGCGACCAGGATCACGAGGGACTGCGCCCCGTTCGTGGGCAGGAGGAACACGATCGACTTGCGCAGGTTGTCGTAGATGCGCCGGCCCTCGGCGATGGCGCTGCGGATCGTCGCGAAGTTGTCGTCGGCGAGCACGAACTCGGCCGCCTCCTTCGTGGCCTCCGTGCCCTTGATGCCCATCGCGATGCCCACGTCGGCGCGCGTGAGGGCGGGAGCGTCGTTGACGCCGTCGCCGGTCATCGCCACGACCTCGCCGTGCGACTGCAGCGCGCGCACGATGCGGATCTTGTGCTCAGGACTGGTGCGCGCGTACACATCGACATCGCGCACCACCTCGCGCAGCTGCTCCTGGCTCAGCGCCTCGAGCTCCGCGCCGGTGAGCACCTCCGCGTCCGCGCCCGCCAGGCCCATCTCGTGCGCGATCGCGAGGGCGGTGCCGGCGTGGTCGCCGGTGATCATCTTCACCCGGATGCCGGCGGTGTGACAGTCCGCGATCGCCTCGACGGCGTCGGGCCGGGGCGGATCGACGATGCCCCACAGGCCGATGAACTCGAGGTCGACCAGGTCGTCGAGCGCGAACTCGTCCGTCGTGGGACGCACCGGCTTGCGTGCGGCCGCCAGGACGCGCAGGCCCTCGCCGCTGAGCCTCGCGACCGCCTCGTCCCAGCGCACCAGGTCGAGCGGCTCGGAGCCGTTCGCGCCGCGCTGCGTGAGCGAGCGTTCGAGGAGCCGGTCGGGCGCGCCCTTCACGAGGATCGCGCGCGACACCTCACCCGCCTCGCCTCCCGAGCGCGCGCCCTCGTTGAGCGTCGCCATGAGCTTGTTGGCGGAATCGAACGGGATGACGGCGACCCGACGCCCTCCGGTGCTCCCGACGCCGCCCTTGATCGCGACGGCCTTGAGCGCACCTTCGGTGGGCTCGCCCACGAGGCTCCACGAGCCGTCGTCGGCGCGCACGATGTGCGCGTCGTTGCACAGGGTCGCGATCGCGAGGATCGCGGCGAGATCGCCGCGGCCCCCGGCATCCGGTTCTCCGTCCGCCGTCATGATCTCGCCCTCGGGCGCGTAGCCGAGGCCGGTGACGTCGTAGTCCGCGAGCGGGGTGACGATGTGGCGCACCGTCATCTCGTTGCGGGTGAGCGTGCCCGTCTTGTCGGAGCAGACGGTGGTGACGGAGCCGAGCGCCTCGACGGCGGGGAGCTTGCGCGTGATGGCGTTGTGGCGGGCCATCTGCTGAACGCCGATGGCGAGCGTGATCGTCACGAGCGCGGGGAGGCCCTCGGGGATCGCCGCGACCGCGAAGCCGATGGCAGCCGAGATCAGCTCGTCATACGGCATCCCGTGGAGGAACCGCCCGATCATCATCATGACCGCCGCCATGCCGAGGATCACGACGGTGAGCACGCGGCCGAAGCTGTCGAGCTGACGGGTGAGCGGCGTGGCCAGGGCGTCGGCCTCGTCGGCGAGGCTCTGGATGCGGCCGAGCTCGGTCGTCGGACCGGTGGCGGTGACGACCCCCCGGCCCTGGCCGGCGCTCACGATGGTTCCCGAGAACGCCATCGATCCGCGGTCGCCCACGCCCGCGTCGGCCGCGACCGGATCCGTCGTCTTGGACGACGGCACCGACTCCCCCGTGAGCGCGGCCTCGTCGACGCGCAGCTGATGCGCCTGCAGCAGTCGCAGGTCGGCCGGCACCTTGTCGCCCGGCATCAGCCGCACCACGTCGCCGGGCACGAGGTCCGCCGCGGGGACGGTGACCCAGCCGCCGTCGCGTCGCGCGCTGGCGTCGGCAGACAGCATGCCGCGGATGCCCGCGAGCGCCTTCTCGGCGCGACCCTCCTGCACGTACCCGATGACCGCGTTGATGATCGCGACCACCATGATGACCCAGAAGTCGAGCCAGTCGCCCATGAGGGCCTTGATGACCGCGGCACCCAGCAGGATGTAGATCAGGGTGTCGTTGAAGTGCGCGAGGAACCGCAACCACGCCGGCTTGCGCACCGGCTCAGGCAGGCGGTTGGGCCCCGCGATCCCGAGGCGTTCCGCCGCGTCAGCGGCGCGCAGGCCTGCCGCGTCCGCCGCGAGATGAGCGAGCACGTCGTCGATGGGGATCGCCCACGGACGCGCGACCGTCAGCCGGGCTTCCGTCAGGGGTGCGGAGTCGAGCGGCTGCGACATCTCTGCTTCGTCCTTCCGTCGCCTCCGCGGAGTCGCTGTCTCGACTCGGCGCCGGCGTCAGGCGGCCCCGTCGAACATGCTGGTGACGGAGCCGTCCTCGAACACTTCGTGGATCGCACGTGCGAGCAGGGGTGCGATAGGCAGAATCGTAAGCGTCGCGAAGCGCTTCTCGGCGGGGATCGGCACCGTGTCGGTCACGACGACCTCATCGACCGCGGGGCTCTGCAGGCGCTGAGCGGCCGGGTCGCTGAAGATCGCGTGGGTGGCGGCGACGATCACCTTGACCGCGCCGTTGGCCTTGAGCGCCTCGGCGGCCTTCACGATCGTGCCGCCGGTGTCGATCATGTCGTCGACGAGGAGGCAGACGCGTCCGTCGACGGCACCGACGATCTCGTTGACCGTGACCTGGTTCGCGACATTCGGGTCGCGGCGCTTGTGGATGATCGCGAGCGGCGCGCCGAGGCTGTCGGACCACTGGTCGGCGACGCGCACACGGCCGGTGTCGGGCGAGACGACGGTGAGGCGCTCACGGTCCTCGGCGCTCAGCGTGTTCTCGAAGTACTCGAGCAGCACGGGCTTGGCGAACAGGTGGTCGACGGGTCCGTCGAAGAAGCCCTGGATCTGCGCGGCGTGCAGGTCGACGCTCATGACGCGGTCGGCGCCCGCGGTCTTGAAGAGGTCGGCGACGAGGCGGGCGCTGATCGGCTCGCGACCGCGGCCCTTCTTGTCCTGGCGCGAGTACGGGAAGTACGGCGCGACGACCGTGATGCGCTTGGCCGACGCGCGCTTGGCGGCGTCGAGCATGATGAGGGTCTCCATCATCCACTCGTTCACCGGCGGGCCGAAGCTCTGGATGAGGAACAGGTCGCAGCCGCGGATCGAGACCTCGAATCGGGTGAGGATCTCACCCGACGCGAAGGTGCGGTACTCGGTCGGCACCAGCTCCGTGCTCAGCTGTGCGGCGACCTCGGCCGCGAGCTCGGGATGGGAGCTGCCTCGTGCGACCACGAGACGCTTCTTCGTCTTCGCGACGAGTCCCGGGGCGATGTCATTCGCCCGGTCGAGCTCAACGGTCTTCTTCTTGCGCGCCATCGTCCGCCTTCTGTGCGCTGCGGGCCTTGGCGGCGACATCCGCCGCTCCGGTACCCGGTCTGTTCTTCTCGACCCACCCCTCGACGTTGCGCTGAGGGGCGACGCTGAGAGCGAGGGCACCGGCGGGCACATCCTTGCGGATGACCGCCCCTGCCCCGGTCTTCGCGCCGTCTCCGATCCTAACGGGCGCCACGAAGACGTTGTGCGAGCCGGAGTGCACCTCGTCGCCGATCTCGGTGCGGTGCTTGTGCAGGTCGTCGTAGTTCGCGGTGATCGCGCCGGCGCCGAGGTTGACGTGCTTGCCGATCGTCGTGTCGCCGATGTACGACAGGTGCGGCACCTTGCTCGCCTCGCCGATCGTCGAGTTCTTGGTCTCGACGAAGGTGCCGATCTTGCCCTTGTCGCCGAGGTACGTGCCCGGACGCAGGTAGGCGAACGGTCCCACGGTGGCCTTCGCGCCGATCACGGCGAGCGTCGCGTCGGTGCGGGTGACGGTGGCGTCCTCCCCCACCTCGCAGTCGACGAGGCTCGTGTCGGGGCCGACGATCGCACCGGACGCGATCACGGTCGCGCGCAGGATGTGCGTGTTCGGCAGCACCGTGACATCGGGGGCCAGCTTCGCGTCCACGTCGATCCACGTCGTCGCCGGGTCGAGGACGGTCACGCCCTCGAGCTGCCAGCGCCGCACGGTGCGCGCGTTCAGGATGCGGGCGGCCTCGGCCAGCTGCACGCGGTCGTTGACGCCCAGGGCGGCCGCGGCGTCCGGAGCCGTCTGCGCCGCGACGAGGAGGCCGTCGCCGCGCAGCAGCGCCACGACGTCCGTCAGGTACTTCTCGCCCTGCGCGTTCGCGGTGCCCACGAGCGCCAGCTCGGTGCGCAGCGCCTGCATCTGGAAGACGTACACCCCGGCGTTGATCTCGGTGACGGATGCCTCGTCCGCCGTCGCGTCCTTCTGCTCGACGATGCGCGACACGGCGCCGTCGGCATCCCGGATCACCCGGCCGTAGCCGGTGGCGTCGTCGAGCGAGGCGCTGAGCACGGTCGCGGCCACGGCGCGGTCGCGATGGGTGCGCACGAGCGCCGCGAGCGTGTCGGCCTCGAGCAGCGGCACGTCACCGCTCAGCACGAGCACGTCGCCCGCGAAGTCGCCGAGGGCGTCGAGCGCCACCTCGACCGCGCGGCCCGTGCCGGGGACCTCGTCCTGGTCGACCACGACCACACCTGGCACGGCACTCGCGACGGCGTCGGCCACCAGGTCGCGCTCGTGCCGCACGACCACGACCACGCGCTCGGGCTCGAGGGAGATCGCGGTGTCGAGGACGTGCCCGACGAGGGGGCGGCCGCCGATGCGGTGCAGCACCTTCGGCGTCGCGGACTTCATGCGGGTGCCCTGCCCTGCGGCCAGGACGATGACGGCCAGTGCGCTGTCGCGGGTCGTGTCGGTCATGCTCCGCCGCCAGGACTCGAACCTAGACCTCACAGCTCCAAAGGCTGTCGTGCTGCCATTACACCACGGCGGACCGCGGCGCTCCCGGGTGCCGGGCGCCGCCCGTCAAGTCTGCCAGATGCCCCGTGCGCGCCCGTCCGCGGAGGCGGCCGGCGTCGGGGCGTGGGGGCCGGGTCGGGATAATGGGGGCATGACGGCGCAGAGCGACGAGGTGGACCGCATCGTCGAGGCCTGGACCACGCAGCGCCCCGACCTCGACTTCTCACCCCTCGGCGTGCTGTCTCGCGTGGACCGGCTGTCCCGCCACCTGGACCGCGCGCGCCGCGACGCGTTCAAGCGCAGCGAGCTCGAGCCGTGGGAGTGGGACGTGCTCTCGGCGCTGCGCCGCGCGGGCGAGCCGTTCCAGCTCAGCCCGAAGCAGCTGCTGCAGCAGACGCTCGTCTCCAGCGGCACGATGACCAACCGCATCGACCGCCTCGTCGGCCGGCGGCTGGTGCGCCGCGAATCAGATCCCGACGACGGCCGCAGCATCCTGGTCACCCTCACCGACGAGGGCAAGATCCGGGTGGATGCTGCGATCACGCGTCTCGTCGACGCCGAGGCGCTCCTGCTCGACGCGCTGTCACGGGGCGACCGCGACCGGCTGGCAGCCTTGCTGCGCAAGCTCAGCCTCGGGTTCGACGCCGCGGACTGACCCCGGATCAGCCGAGCTGCTCGGTGAGCTCGAACCAGCGCTCCTCGACGCCGTCGCGGTCCTTCTCGAGCTCGCCGATGCGGGCCATCTCGGCGCCGAGCCCGACGTAATCCGACTGGTCGTGGTCGGCGAGCGCCGTCTTCGCGTCGGCGATCTGCGTCTCGAGCTTCTCGAGGCGGCGCTCCAGCGACGCGACCTCCTTCTGTGCGGCGCGCAGCTCCTGCCCCGACAGCGACGGCGCGGGGGATGATACGGATGCTGCGGGTGCAGCATCCGCCGCCTTCGGGGTTGCCGGCCCCGCGGTGCGCTCGCGTTCGCGCAGGCGCAGGTATTCGTCGACGCCACCGGGGAGGTGGCGCAGGTGGCCGCCGAGGATCGCGAACTGCTGGTCGGTCACGCGCTCGATGAAGTACCGGTCGTGCGAGACGACCAGGAGCGTGCCCGGCCACGAGTCGAGGAGGTCCTCGATGGCGGCGAGCATGTCGGTGTCGAGGTCGTTGGTGGGCTCGTCGAGGATGAGCACGTTCGGCTGCTCGAGGAGGATCAGCAGCAGCTGCAGGCGGCGCTTCTGGCCACCCGACAGGTCCTTGACGGGAGTGGAGAGCTGAGCGCTCTGGAACCCCATGCTCTCGAGCAGCTGGCCGGGCGTGAGCTCCTGCGCCTTCGAGCCGCTGCCGAAGGTATACGTGGTGCGCAGGCGCGAGATGACGACGCGCACCGGGTCGCCGAGGTGCTCCTCGAGCTCGTCGAGGCGCTGCGTGAGGGTCGCGACCTTCACGGTCTTGCCGCGCTTCACGCGGCCGGCGGTGGGCTCCACGTCGCCCGAGACGAGGCCGAGCAGCGTCGACTTGCCGGCGCCGTTGACGCCGAGGATGCCGGTGCGCTCGCCGGGGGCGATCCGCCACTCGACCGGGTGCAGCACCTCACGGCCGTCGTAGGAGACCGCCGCATCGAGGAGGTCGACGACGTCCTTGCCGAGCCGTGAGACGGCGAGCGAGCGCAGCTCGGTCGCGTCGCGGATCTCGGGGACGTCGGCGATGAGGACGTTGGCGGCGTCGATGCGGAACTTCGGCTTCGACGTGCGCGCCGGCGCGCCGCGGCGCAGCCATGCGAGCTCCTTGCGGGCGAGGTTCTGGCGGCGCTGCTCGATCACGGCCGCCTGGCGATCGCGCTCGACGCGCTGCAGGATGTACGCCGCGTAGCCGCCCTCGAACGGCTCCACGATGCGGTCGTGCACCTCCCACGTGGTGTTGCACACCTCGTCGAGGAACCAGCGGTCGTGCGTCACGACCAGGAGTCCGCCCTGGTTCGCCGGCCAGCGGCGCTTGATGTGATCGGCGAGCCACGCGATCGCCTCGACGTCGAGGTGGTTTGTGGGCTCATCGAGGAAGATGACGTCGTCGTCGCCCACGAGCAGGGCCGCGAGCGACACGCGTCGGCGCTGACCTCCGGACAGCCCCGCGACCGGACCGTCCCACGGCAGGTCGCCGAGGAGGCCTGCGATGACGTCGCGCGTGCGCGCGTCGCCGGCCCACTCGTGATCGGGGCGCGCGCCGACGACGGCCTCCCGGATCGTGAGGGCGTCGTCGAGGGTGTCCGCCTGGTCGAGCACGCCGACGCGCACGCCGCCGCGCACCGTGACGCGGCCGCCGTCGGGCTCGAGCCGCCCGGCGAGCATCGCCAGCAGGCTCGACTTGCCGTCGCCGTTGCGGCCGACGACGCCGATGCGGTCGCCCTCGTCGATGCCGAGCGACACCCGGTCGAAGACGACCTTGGTCGGGAACTCCAGGTGCAGGGCCTCGGCCCCCAGAAGATGTGCCATGTCCCCTCAAGGCTAGGCGACCGGGGGCGGAACCCGGCGTCATACTGCGGGCGTCGCCAACCGGACAGGTTAGGCTAGCCATACCTTCCACCCGCGCCGGCGACCCTCCCCACATCGGCGCGTCAGGAGAAAGCCCCCGACTCTATGACCGCGATCGCGCCCGCCCTCGGACTGTCCCTGCTCGGAGGGGACCCCGACCGCACTGCGCTGGTCGCCGACGGCACGCGGCTCGACTACGCGGAACTGCGTGACCGGGTGAAGCGGCGCCGGGACGAACTCGGCGACGTGCGCCGGCTCGTGATGATCGCCGCGGGCAACACCGTCGAGCCGATCGTCACCTACCTCGCCGCGCTCGAAGGCGGACACCCGGTGCTCCTGATCTCGGATGACGAGGACGAGGCCGCGCGCGCGCACCGCGCGTCGCTGATCGCACGGTTCGACCCCGACGTGATCGCCCACGATGGAGCCTCGGGATGGACGCTCGACGAGCGGCGCGCCGGCAGCCGCCACGAGTTCCACCCCGATCTCGCCGTCCTCTCGAGCACGTCGGGCTCCACCGGCTCGCCGAAGCTCGTACGGCTGTCGGCCGAGAACGTCCGCAGCAACGCCGCGGCGATCGCCGAGTACCTCCAGCTGACCCCGGCCGATCGAGCGGCGACGACACTTCCCCTGCAGTACTGCTACGGGCTGTCCGTCGTCAACAGCCACCTGCTGACCGGGGCGAGCCTGCTGCTCACCGAGCGCTCCGTCGCCGACGAGGAGTTCTGGACGCGGGCGCGCGCCCACGCCGTCACCTCGTTCGCCGGCGTCCCGTACACGTTCGAGATGCTCGAGACGCGGGGCTTCGACGGCCGTGACCTGCCGTCGCTGCGCTACCTCACCCAGGCGGGTGGCCGGATGACCCCTGACGCCGTGCGGCGGTTCGCGCACCTCGGCCGCGAGCGCGGGTTCGAGCTGTTCGTGATGTACGGGCAGACCGAGGCCACGGCGCGGATGGCGTACCTTCCTCCCGACCTCGCGATGACGCACGCCGGCGCCATCGGCCGCCCCATCCCCGGCGGCGCTTTCCGCATCGATGCCGTCGACGGCGCCGAGTCCGGCGAGCTCGTGTACGAGGGCCCGAACGTCATGATGGGGTACGCCCACGGGCCGGAGGACTTCCCGCTCGGGCGCACCGTGACGGAGCTGCGCACCGGCGACGTGGCGCGGCTGCGCACCGACGGGCTGTACGAGATCGTCGGCCGCATGAACCGGTTCGTGAAGGTGTTCGGCCTGCGCCTCGACCTCGACCGCGTCGAGCACCTGCTCGCCGACGAGGGGATCGAGGTGCGCGCGGCGAGCGCCGACGAACGCCTGCTCCTCTTCGCGACCTCAGAGCGCGCGGCCACGCGGGCCCGCGAGCGCGCCGCGGCCCTCACCGGCGTGCCGGCGCGGGTGATCGGCGCCTACGCGGTGAACGAGTTCCCGCGGACCTCGAACGGCAAGCGCGACTACGCAGCCCTTGTGCGCTTCGCCGCCGCGCACGACCACAGCACGGCCGCCCTGCGACCGACGGCTCCGACCGTCGTCACGGCCGAGACCGTGCGCGACCTGTACGCGACGCTTCTCGGTGCGCCCGACGCGGGCATCGATGACACGTTCGCGGGGCTCGGCGGGGACTCGCTGAGCTACGTCGAGCTGTCGCTGCGACTCGAGGACATGGTCGGCACGCTCCCCCGGGACTGGCCGACGCGCACTCCGCGCGAATTGGCGGCATCCGCTCCACCCCCACCGTCCCCCGTCGCGAGCACGGAACCGGATGCCGCGCCCGCGGGTGCTGCGGCGGCGTCGGCCCCGCGGCCCTGGCGTCGCCGGCATTCGTGGACGCGCCTCGAGACGCCGGTGGTGCTGCGGGCGGCGGCGATCTTCCTCATCGTCGCGACCCACGCCGATCTCCTCGCCCTCAAGGGCGGCGCGCACCTGCTCCTCGCCGTCGCCGGCTACAACCTCGCGCGGTTCCAGCTGGCGCCCGTCGCGGGCACCGCGCGCCTGCGGCGCCTCGGACGCAGCGCCGTCCAGCTGGCAGTCCCCGCGGTGCTGTGGATCGGCGCGGTGGCACTCGTCACCGGACAGTACGCGCCGACGACCGCGGCGCTCGTGAACAACTTCGTCCCCGGCGACGGCCGGTGGAACGAGCAGTGGCAGTTCTGGTTCCTCGAGGCGATGCTCTGGTCGTTCGCAGGCGCGGCGGCACTCCTCGCCGTGCGCCGCGTCGATCGGCTCGAGCGCCGGGCGCCGTTCGGGTTCGCTCTGGTGGCGCTCGCGGTCGCGCTCGCCGCCCGCTTCGCGATCGCCGGGCCCACCGCCGAGTACGTGGAGCGCTACTCCGCACCGGTCGTCCTGTGGCTGGTGGCCCTCGGATGGCTCGTCGCGCGCGCGGACACGACCGCCCGGCGGATCCTCGTCTCCGTGGTCGCCGTCGCGGCGACGTTCGGCTTCTTCGGCGAGCCGTGGCGCGAGGCGATCGTGGCGGGCGGGATCCTCGCCCTCGTCTGGGTCAGGGCCATCCCGATCCCCCGCCTCGCGGTGCCGCTCGTCGTCACCGTAGCCGGAGCATCCCTGTTCGTGTACCTCACGCACTGGCAGGTGTACCCGCCGTTCGAGCAGAGCGCACCGTGGCTCGGCACCCTGCTGTCGTTCGTCGTCGGCGTGATCGCGTACCGGCTGTACGTCAGCGCCGGCGCCGGTGCTGCGGCCGGGTGGGCGTGGCTGCGCCGCGCGACGGCACCGCTCAGCCGGCGGCTGCGCCGCGCGTGATGACGCTTCCGGTCGCGGTGGTCTCACCCGCGGCCGCGTAGAGCACGACGCCGCCCTCGACGATCACGCGCACGGCCGTGCCCGGCGCGAACGCGGCTGCGCGGTGCTGCGGCACACGGTACATGAGCTCGGCCTCGAACTCCCCGGTGCCGACACGGAGTCGCAGGTCGGCGGTCGACCCGGCGGGACGCACCGCGATGACGGTGCCGTTGGCCACCGGCGCCAGCGTGGCTGCCGCCCCGTGCGCCGCCGCGGCCACGCGCAGCTGTGCGGGCCGCACCATCGCCCGAACGCGCGAAGCTCCGCCCGACAGATCGTGCCGGACGGCCAGCCGGCCGAATCCGCACTCGACGCCGTCCGCGTCGGAGCGCGCGGGAACGACGAGCGCATCGCCGAGGAACAGCGCCACGCTCGCGTCTATCGGTGCGTCGTACACGGCCATCGGGTCGCCGGACTGCACGAGGCGGCCGCCGACGAGAACACCCACCTGATGCCCGAACGACAGGGCCTCGTGCTGATCATGGGTGACCAGCACAGCGGTGACCCCGCTGCGCTCCAGCACGTCGACCACGGCGTCGCGCGTCGCCGACCGCAGGCCCGTGTCGAGCGCGCTGAAGGGCTCGTCGAGCAGGATCACACCGGGATTCTGGGCGAGGGCTCGCGCCAGGGCCACCCGCTGCTGCTGACCGCCGGACAGCTCGTGCGGCATGCGCGCGGCGAGGTCCGGGTGCAGGGACGCGAGCTCGAGCAGCTCACGCACGCGCGCGGCACGGCCGGGTCCGCGCGGAAGCCCGAAGGCGATGTTGCGGGCCACCGACAGGTGCGGGAACAGCGCGCCGTCCTGGGCGACATAGCCGATGCCGCGCCGGTGCGTGGGGACCGTCCTTCCGGGCCCCGACAGCTCGCGATCACCGAGGCTGATCACTCCGGCGTCGGGGTCGACGAATCCCGCGACCAGGCGTAGCAGCGTGGTCTTGCCGCTTCCCGAGGCGCCGACGAGTGCGAGGCGCGTGCCGCGCGGAACATCGAGCGAGACGTCGCGCAGCACCTCGGTGCCGCCGTACGCCTTCGACACGCCCTCCAGCCGAAGAGTCATCTGAGGGTCCTCCCCGTCGCGTGCGTGAACATGAGGGCGACCGCGGGCACCGACAGGAGCACCAGCAGCACCGCGTAGGGCGCGGCGGTCGGGTAGTCGAGGGCGGATGCCGCCGACCAGAAGCTCGTGGCCACCGTGCTCGTGCCCGTCGGGGCGAGCAGCAGCGTCGCGGTGAGCTCGTTGGCCGCGCCGAGCGCCACGAGGGCGGCGCCCGCGCCGATCGCCGGGAGCAGGAGCGGCACGGTGACCCGCAGCCGGGCGGCGGCCGGAGGCACCGCCAGGGCGCGCGCGGCCTCCTCCAGCGACTCCGGCACCTGCGAGAGTCCGGCGCGCAGCGGCACGAGCGCCCGCGGCAGGAAGATCACGACGTAGGCCGCGACCACGGTGAATGCCGTCTGGTACAGCGACGGCGCGAAGGCGAGCGTCACCGCCACGAACGAGAGCGCCACGATGATCGCCGGGAGGCTGCTGGCGAGGTAGGCGGCGCCCTCGAGCAGCCGTGACAGACGTCCCGGATAGCGCACCGCCAGCCACGCGAACGGCAGAGCGACGGCGATGGTGCAGAGCGCACCCGCAAGCGCGAGGCCGAGCGTCTGCAGCGCCGCGATGCCGACATCGCCGAAAGCCGCGGCGTCCGCTCTCACGAGCCACCGGACCACGCTCGTCAGCGGCACCACGAGAGCGCCGGCGAGCACCGCGGCCACCGCGGCGAGCGCCGGCACCGTCAGCCGGCCGAGCCCCAGGCTCTCCGCCGGATGGGGGGAGCCGCCGCCGACGCGGGCGTAGTGGGCGCGGCCGCGGGCGGCCGACTCGGCGCCGAGGAGGATCAGGCACAGGAGCGCGAGCACCAGCCCGAGCGCTGCCGCATTGGGGCCGGCGAACATGCTCTCGTACGCGACGACGATGGCCGTGGTGAACGTGTCGAACCGCAGGAACGCGAACGCGCCGTACTCGGCCAGGAGGTGAAGCGCGACCACGAGGGCGCCGCCGAGCACCGCGAGGCGCAGCTGCGGCGCGACGACCCGGAAGAACACGGCCCACGAGCCCATGCCGAGCGAGCGCGCCGATTCCTCGAGGGCGGGGTCCAGACCCCGGATCGCCGCGAGGGCGGGCAGGTACACCAGCGGGAAGTAGGCCAGCGTCGCGACCAGCACCGCTGCCCACAGTCCGTTCATCGACGGGATGGCGCTCGCCCAGCCGTAGCTCGCGACGAACGCGGGGATCGCCAGCGGAGCGGCCAGGGCGACCTTGAAGACTCCGCGGCCCGGCAGCGTCGTGCGTTCGACGAGCCAGGCGCCGCCCACGCCGAGGACGACTGTCGCCGGTACGCCGATCACCACGAGCAGCACCGTGTTGACGAGCAGCTCGGCGACCTTCGGCCGGAAGACGAGGGCCGACAGCTGGTCCCACCCCATCGCGAACGCCGCCTGGACGACGTAGCCGATCGGGATCAGCGCGCCGAGGGCCAGCACCGCGACGACGACGACCAGCCCGGCGGGCGGACGCCTCTCGGTCGTGCCGCGCGCGGGTGTTCGCGTCTCGAGCTGGGTCAGAGGAGTCCGGCTTCCGTCATGAGCTCGATGACCGCGGGCCCGTTGAGCGTGGACGGGTCGATCACGGGTGCGTCGAGCTCGGCGAGCGGGGGCAGCTCGGGCTTGGCCGCGACGTCGGAGGCGACGGGATACTCGAAGCTGTAGCCCTCGCCGAGGATCTTCTGCCCCTGCTCCCCCGCAATGAACGCGAGGAACTGTTGCGCCTCGTCGGCGTGGGGGGCGTTCTTCAGCACACCGCCGCCCGAGATGCTGACGAAGGCACCGGGATCCTGGTTGCCGAAGTAGTGCAGCTTCGTGTTCCCGCTGTCTTCGGCGGCGGCGTCCTGATCGCGGAACCAGTAGTAGTGGTAGATGATGCCCATCGGCACCTCGCCGGCGTTGACCGCCTTCATCGTGACGATGTTGTTGCGGTAGTCGACCGCGTTCTCGGCCATGCCGTCCAGCCATTCGCGCGCGCCGTCCTCGCCCTGGGTGGCGAGGACTGCCGACACGATCGCCTGGAAGTCGGCCTTCGCGGGAGCGGCGCCCCACTTGCCCTTCCACTTCGGGTCGGCGAGGTCGAGAAGGGATGCCGGCAGCTCGCTCTCCGAGATCAGCTCGGGGTTGTAGACGAGCACGGTCGAGCGGGCCGCGATCCCCGTCCAGAGGCCGGACCCGGGACGGAACTGCTCCGGCACGAGCGCCAGCGTGGACTCGTCCACGGGGGCGAAGAGGTCCGCGTCCTCGACGAGCGACATCGCCGGGGAGTTCTCGGTGAGGAAGACGTCGGCCTTGGAGGCCTTCCCCTCCTGCACGAGTTGGTTGGCGAGCTCGCTGTCGTCGCCGTTGCGGAGCACGACCTCGATGCCGGTCTCGGCGGTGAACGCGTCGGCCCACTCCTCGGTGAGCTGCTCGTGCTGCGCGTTGTACACGACGAGGGCGTCCGGATCGGCCGCGTCATCGCCCGCGGCTCCGCCGGCGCAGCCGGCCAGGGCGAGACCCGCGACCACCACCGGTACGACGAGGAAGTGGCGCAGGCGCGCGGAAGACGGGAGGCGTGAAGGCATGGGGAACCCCTCGGAAACAGACAGGTAAGGCTAGCCTAAAGCACCCGATCGCCCTGTTTCGTCCGGTTCCGTCCCCTCCTGCGCCGGATCGCTCAGTACCAGATGCTCAGGCGCGGGGCCGTGTGCCAGCCGAGCACGCGGGTCGCCAGGGCGAGCACGTCCGCGGATGCCTCGGCCGAAGCATCCGCGACCGTCACTCGTCCCGCCGCGGCAAGAGTCGCGATGGAGACCCCACCGAGGTACGTGGCGGACAGTTCGGCGACGCCGAGGGCCAGCGTCGGCGCATCGATCGATTCGCCGTCGCCCAGGCTCCGCACGCGGGCGGCGCCGCGCTCGTCAGCCTCGAGCAGGTAGCGGCCGGCGGCGATGCCGAGCGAGTCCGAGACATCGAGCACCAGCGTGCCCGGGCCGCCGTAGCGACGGGTCTCGAGCGCGGCGACGACGTCGATGATCCGCACGTACTGATGGTCGCGCACGCTGACCTTCGCCGCGCGCTGGTCGGCGATCATCCACAGCAGCGGCTCATCGACCGACAGCTCGCCCGCGTGCACCTCGGCCACGAGGTCGAGCTCGAGGAGGAACCGCCACAGCGCCGCGTACGCGTCGTCGGTCTCGGCCAGCAGGTAGTGGACCGAGACGGTCGCCTTCGTGAAGTCGTCGTGGTTCTCGCGGACCGCGTACACCGCGACCCCCCGCACCTCGCCCGCGGCGTCGGAGTACTGCACCGCGCGCTTCTCGGCGGTCTTCTCGGCGGCGGGGTTGGTGCCGGCGAACCCGTCCCAGTGGCTCCCGGGCACTTCGATCTCGCCCGGGTGACGGTGCCGCACCCGCTCGTGCAGGGCCGGCATCAGCTCGCGCACGCGCTCGCGGCTGATGAAGTCGATCCGCCCGGCGGGCTGCGGTCCGATCCAGCCCGCGCGCTTCGTCTCGATCCTCCAGGAGGCGCCGGCCGCGGCAGGCGCGAACCCGTACCGCCCGTACAGCGGCGACTCGCTCACCGTGAGCATCGCCATCGGGATGCCGGCCGCCTGGGCCGCCCGCAGCTCACCCTCGAGCATCGCGCGGGCCACTCCCTTGCGCCGGTGCGTCGGCGCGACCGTGACGGCGGAGATCGCGCACGAGGGGATCATCGCCTCGCCGGGCACCGTGAGCTCGCCGAGCCACGATGCGATCGTCGCGACGGGGGCGTCCATCGGCGACTCCGGGTCGTACACGCCGGTGAGCCGGCGGTAGCCGCTGCGCTCTCGCGACGCGGCGATCTGCTCCGCCGTGCGCTCCCCGTCCTGGAAGCCGCGGGAGACCGACTGCAGCCAGCCGACGTATTCGTCGCTGTCGACGGCGATGCGCCGGTAGTCCAGTGCGTTCGCGGCGAGCCGGCCGGCCGACTCCTCGTCGACCGGGCCCGCGCGGAAGGCGGCGCGTTCGGTCTCGCCGATGCGGCCGTATGTCGAAACGGACGTGCTCATTGCTTCTTCCTCTCCGCGCCCGTGCGGGCTCAGGTGGATGTGCGGCCGGTCGAGGGCCGGCTCAGGTGACCACGCGCGCGCCGGCGACCGGCCCGTGCACGTGGAGCGCCTCGTAGCCTGCGGCCGACAAGGTGATCTGCAGTTCGAGCGCCGACTCGGGGTCGACGGTGAGGAAGGCCAGCGTAGGGCCCGACCCCGACACCATTCCGGCCAGAGCGCCGGACTCCTCGCCGAGCTCGAGCACCTCGCGCAGCTCGGGGCGCAGCGACAGCGCAGCGATCTGCAGGTCGTTGCGCGTGTGCTCGGCGAGCGCGATGGGGTCCGCGGCCCGCAGCGCGTGGAGCACGCCGGGCGCGACTGCGGGCACCCGGGCGCCCGCGTCGATGTCGGGCCGCGCACGCAGCTCGTCGAGGTGCGCGTAGACCTCGGGGGTGGAGAGTCCCGCGTCGGACGGCACCACCACCCAGTCGAAGCGGCCCTTCGCGAGCGCCGGGCTCAGCTGGTCGCCGCGCCCGGTGCCGACTGCGGTCCCGCCCATCAGGGCGAAGGGCACGTCGGCGCCGAGGCGTGCGGCCAGCTTGTGCAGCTCGGCGGTGCCGAGCTCGGCCCCCCACAGCGCATCGCACGCGACGAGGGCGGCCGCAGCATCCGCCGATCCTCCGCCCATGCCGCCCGCGACCGGCACGTGCTTCACGATGTCGAGGTGCACGCCGCCCGCGTGGCCGATGCGCTGCGCGACGAGCCGTGCGGCGCGGACGGCCAGGTTGCGGTCGTCGGCGGGGACGCCGGTCACATCGACGGTGCCCGAGATCGACACCGTGAACTCGTCGGAGGGCGATGCCCACACGTCCTCGTACAGCGACACCGCCTGGTACGCCGACGCGACGTCGTGGTACCCGTCCTCGTGCACGCCGCCGACCTCGAAGAAGAGGTTGAGCTTGCCCGGCGCCCGCACCCGGACGCCGTCCGCGGCGAGAGCCTGACTCACCGGTTCGCCGATTCCGCCCAGAGGTCCACGTCGATGCCGTCCGACAGGGCGTCGATCCGCTCCTCCTCCTCGACGGTGAAGGCGGGGCCCTCGAGCGCCTTGAGGTTCTCGTCGAGTTGCGCCGGACGCGAGGCGCCGATGAGTGCGGACGCGACGACCGGGTCGCGCAGGACCCACTGGATCGACATCTGCGCGAGCGTCTGCCCGCGCTCCTTCGCGATGACGTCGAGCGACCGCAGCGTCGACAGTCCCTTCTCGCTCAGCGAGCCGTTCGGCAGCGACCCGCGCTGCTGCGCGCGCTCGGCCGAGCCGTCGCCGAGGTACTTGTCGGTGAGCAGTCCCTGGGCGAGCGGGGTGAACGCGATCGCGCCCATCCCCTCCTGCTTGAGCACCCCGGTGAGGCCGTCCTCGACCCAGCGGTTCAGGATCGAGTACGCCGGCTGGTGGATGACGAGCGGGGTGCCGAGCGAGCGGGCGACGGATGCCGCGACCGCCGTCCGCTCGGCGCTGTAGGACGAGATGCCGACGTACAGGGCCTTGCCCTGGCGCACCAGCGTGTCGAGCGCGCCCACCGTCTCCTCGACGGGGACATCGGGATCGACGCGGTGCGAGTAGAAGATGTCGACGTAGTCGATGCTCATGCGCTTCAGCGACTGCTCGGCGCTGGAGATGAGGTACTTGCGCGAGCCGCCGTTGCCGTAGGGGCCGTGCCACATGTCGTACCCGGCCTTCGACGAGATGATGAGCTCGTCGCGGTACGGGGCGAAGTCCTCGCGCATCATGCGCCCGAAGTTCGTCTCGGCGGTGCCGTAGGGCGGGCCGTAGTTGTTCGCAAGGTCGAAGTGGGTGATGCCGCGGTCGAACGCGTGGCGCAGCAGCGCCCGCTGGTTGTCGAACGGGATGTTGTCGCCGAAGTTCCACCAGAGTCCGAGCGACACGGGCGGCAGGGTGAGCCCGGAGGTGCCGACCCGGCGGTAGTCCGCGCCGGTGTAACGGTCGGCGTCGGCGGTGTAGGGGCGGTGGAGGTCTCCTCCACGGGACAGGTAGCGCGCGTCTTCGGTCACCGGTCCAGGCTAGCGAGGTCGGCCCACGCGCGCAGGTGGCGCGGACGCGGCACACCGGCGTGCCCCGTGTCAAGGGTCTACATCCGAAACGTGGTCGTAACGGACGCTCCCTATCGTGGCGACACCGGGGAACGCTCGCATCGGAGCGCCTCCCGACCGACGAGAGGAGGACCGCATGACCCTGCTGTCCGCATTGCCGCGCGCGACGGACCCGTGGAGCGTGCTCTCGGAGCGAGGCGACGTGGTCATCGACCGCGGCATCCTCCATCTCGTCCACGACGACGTCGCGCCGCACGAAGCCCGCGAAGCCGATCTGCTGCTCGTCGCCGACGCCCTCGCCGACGCCGGCATCGAGACGCTCCTGGTGCGTCACGACCACACCGTGCCGGCGCTCGTCGTGGACCTCCGCGATCGCGAGGCGGCGCAGGCGGCGCTCGCCGCCGTCTGCACGCAGGAGCCGCTGTACGTCAAGACCAAGGGACGCGCACCGCTCCTCGCCTGCGACGTCGCGGACGTGCCCGACGCGCCCACGGCGGTGCGGGTCTACCGTCCGCGTCTCAGCCGCTCCGGCTCGCTGCGCTACGGACCGTCGCTGGGCGTGCAGCTGGAGTTCTGGCGCTTCGAGGACGACGTGATCGAGGCGCCCCGCGACAACGCCCTGCTGCGCCGTCGCACCGCGACGGAGGACGTCGCGTACGAGAGGGTCGAACGTCACGGCCGCACCTGGCGCACGATCGCCGGGATGTACGACCCCCAGCCTCTCGAGGTCACGGAAGACATCGACATCGTCTTCTCGTGGGTGGACGGGTCGTCGAGCGAGTTCCGGCGTCAGCGCGCGGCCCAGCTCTCCGAATACGTGGTGGGTGAAGGCGACGACGGTCCGGCGCGCTACCGCCACGTCGACGAACTCCGCTACGCGCTGCGCAGCGTGCACATGTACGCGCCGTGGATCCGGCGCATCTTCATCGCGACGGACTCGCCCGCCCCCGCCTGGCTGCTCGATCACCCGAAGGTGACGATCGTGCGCAGCGAGGAGTTCTTCGCCGACCCGTCGGTGCTGCCCACCCACAACTCGCACGCCGTCGAGGCGCAGCTGCACCGCATCCCCGGCATCGCGGAGCACTTCCTCTACTCGAACGACGACATGTTCTTCGGGCGCGCCGTCGAGCCCGAGATGTTCTTCACCCCCGGCGGGGTCACGAAGTTCGTCGAGTGCGGCGTGCGCATCGGCGCCGGCGAGCCTGCGCTGCATCGCAGCGGCCACGACAACGGACTCCGGGTGAACCGCGGCCTGCTGCAGGAGCGGTTCGGACGCACGATCGTCCGTGACCTCGAGCACTGTGCGGCTCCGCTGCGGCGCAGCGTCATGGCCGAGCTCGAGCAGACCTTTCCGGAGGAGTTCGCCCGGACCGCGGCATCCCGTTTCCGCTCGGCGACCGACATCTCCGTGACCAACAGCCTCTACCACTACTACGCGCTGCTCACGGGCCGGGCGGTCGCGACCCGCCTCCCGCGCGTGCGCTATGTGCAGACGACGGTCGCCGCGGGACTTCGGCGCATGGAACGACTCGAGGAACGCTGCGACGTCGACATGTTCTGCCTCAACGACGGCGGCGAGGTCGAGGTCCCCGAAGAGGTCCGCGTGCGCGCGATCCGCAGCGCCCTGGAGCGCATGTTCCCTGTCCGGGCGCCGTGGGAGCGCGACGAGCTCAGCGCAGCACGGCGATCGGCTCGGTCGGCGCATCCTTCCGCGCGACGGTGAGGGGGGCGACTCCCGCTTCCCGCAGCCGGCGGGCGGCCTCTTCGGCGTCGATGTGCTCGAGCGTGCGGGGCGCGTCGACGGGTACGACGGAGTGCACCACGGTGTCGTCGTACACGTGCACGAGATTGAACGCCTGCGCGCCGTCCTGAGGCCGCGTGCCGCCTACCGGGACGGTGAGGTCCTGCGCGTAGCAGGTCGACGACGCCACCGACACCGGGATGCCGGCGAACGTCGCGAACGTCGAGTAGTGCAGGTGACCGGCGATGATCGCCCGCACGTCGGTGCCCCGCAGCACGGCGGCGAGCCGCTGCTGATCGTGCAGCTCGACGCTCGCGGCGAGAGGCAGCACGCTCGGCACGGGCGGGTGGTGCATCGCGAGGATCGTGCCGAGCGGCGCCGGCGTCGCGAGCACGTCGGCGAGCCACGCGAGCTGCTCGTCGCGCAGTTCGCCGTGATGGTGGCCGGGCACGCTCGTGTCGAGCGTGATCACGCGGAGCCCGTCGAGCTCGTCCACCCGGTCGACGGGGCGCGCATCGGATGCCTCGTCGTAGAGGCCCGCGCGGAACGCTCCGCGCTCGTCGTGGTTGCCCATCACCCACAGCACGCGTGCGTCGATGCGCTCCGCGAACGGTTCGACGAGCGCGCGCAGCGCGGCGTACGCACCGGGTTCGCCGAGGTCCGCGAGGTCGCCGGTGACGACGATCGCGTCAGGACGGATGCCGCTCGACTCGATCACGCCGATGGTCGCGGCGAGGTGGGCGGCACCATCGACGGAGTCGAACAGGCGCGGCGTCGCGGGGGCGCGCAGGTGCGTGTCGCTCAGGTGCAGCAGGATGCGTTCAGGGGCCGGGTACTCGGCGGTGCGCATGGCGGGTCACTCCGGTCCGCCGCGAGGCGAGGTGCCGTGTAACCGGGACGGCGGACGCTGGAATGTTACAGCCGTGTTTCGTACGAAGCCCGACGGCACGGTGAAGATCCGCTGAATTTCAGCTCTCCGCGGCGCTCCCCGCCGCCTGCGCGATGCGCACGTAGTCCTCGATCGAGAGGTCCTCGCCACGGGCGGTCGGGGCGACTCCCGCGCTCTCCAGGATCACGGATGCCGCAGCCGCCGTGCCGCCGAGCACGCCGGCCGTCGCCTGCCGGAGCATCTTCCGCCGCTGCTGGAACGCGGCATCCACGATCGCGAAGGTCCGTGTGCGCAGCTCCTCATCGCCGCGCGGCTCGGCCGCGCGATGGAAGCCGACGAGCACGCTGTCGACGTTCGGCACCGGCCAGAACACCTGGCGCGACACCGTGCCGGCAAGACGCCACGGCCCGTACCAGGCCGCCTTGACGCTCGGCGCCCCGTACACCTTCGACCCGGGCGGGGCGGCGAGCCGCTCCCCCACCTCGGCCTGCACCATGACGACGCCGCGCTCGAGCGCCGGGAAGTGCTCGAGGAAGTGCAGCAGCACCGGCACGCTGACGTTGTACGGCAGGTTGGCGACGAGCACGGTCGGGTCGCCGGGCAGCGCGGTCACGCGAAGGGCATCGGCGTCGACGACCGTGAGCGCGCCGTCGGCGACGCCGTGCGCGGCCGCGGTGGCCGGCAGCCGCTCGGCCAGGCGGTGGTCGATCTCGACGGCCGTGACGGATGCCCCGGCCTCGAGGATCGCGAGGGTCAGCGACCCGAGACCGGGCCCGACCTCGACGACCCGGTCGCCGGGCTCGACCTCGGCGACGTGCACGATCTTGCGGACGGTGTTGGCGTCGACGACGAAGTTCTGCCCGAGTTTCTTGGTCGGCGTCACGTCGAGTTCGGCGGCCAGCGCGCGGATCTCGGCCGCACCGAGGAGTGTCACGGGCATGCGTTCACTGTACGGGGTGGCAGTGCGGTTGCCCGCGCGCCCCCCTGCCGCGGCGGCGACCCGGACGCTAGCGTGACCAGCATGAACTCGACCGGATCGATCCCCGCAGACGCGTTCTCCCTCCGCAGTCCCTACGGGCGACGAGCGATCGGCCTGTCGGTCGCGGCGGCCGTCGGCGGGTTCCTCTTCGGCTTCGACTCCTCGGTCATCAACGGCGCCGTCGACTCGATCTCGAAGGACTTCGGGCTCAACGACGTCATCACGGGGTTCGTCGTCGCCATCGCGCTCCTCGGGTGCGCGGTCGGCGCGATCATCGCCGGCAACCTGTCGGACCGGTGGGGGCGCCTCCGGGTGATGTTCATCGGCGCCATCATGTTCTTCGCGAGCTCGATCGGCGCGGGCCTCGCGTTCTCGGCCTGGGACCTCGCCTTCTGGCGCGTGATCGGCGGTCTGGGCATCGGCATCGCCTCGGTCGTCGCCCCGGCCTACATCGCTGAGATCGCGCCCCGCCAGGTCCGCGGCGGACTCGCGTCCCTGCAGCAGCTCGCGATCACGATCGGCATCTTCGCAGCGCTCCTGTCGGACGCGCTGCTGGCGAACGCCGCGGGCGGCGCCGACAGCGTGCTGTGGTTCGGACTCGAGGCGTGGCGGTGGATGTTCCTCGTCGGCGTGATCCCGTCCGCGGTCTACGGCATCCTGTCGTTCACGGTGCCCGAGTCGCCCCGGTACCTGCTGTCCAAGGGCCGCGCCGACGAGGCCCGCGCGATCTTCGCGCGCCTGATGCCGCCGGCCGACCTCGACCAGACGATCCGCGAGCTGCAGACGGCGATCGAGACCGACCGCAAGAACTCCGGCGTCTCGATCCGCGGTCCGGTGCTCGGCCTTCAGCGCATCGTCTGGGTCGGCATCATCCTGTCGGTGTTCCAGCAGTTCGTCGGCATCAACGTGATCTTCTACTACTCGACGAGCCTCTGGCAGTCGGTCGGCTTCGACGAGAGCGATTCCTTCACGATCAGCGTGGTGACGTCCATCACGAACGTGCTCGTCACGCTCATCGCGATCTTCCTGGTCGACCGGGTCGGACGGAAGCCGATCCTCCTCACCGGCTCCGTCATGATGACGCTGTCACTCGGGCTCATGGCCATCTCGTTCCTGTTCTCCACCACGGATTCCGAGGGTGCGGTCGTGCTGCCGGCGCCGTGGGGGCCGATCGCGCTCGTCGCGGCGAACGTGTTCGTCGTCGGCTTCGGCGCCTCGTGGGGGCCGCTCGTGTGGGTGCTCCTCGGCGAGATCTTCCCGAGCCGCATCCGCGGCAAGGCGCTGGGCGTCGCCGCCGGTGCGCAATGGATCGCCAACTTCCTCATCACGATCTCGTTCCCCGCGATGTCGTCGTGGTCGCTGCCGCTCACGTACGGCATGTACGCGCTGTTCGCGGCACTGTCGTTCATCTACGTCGCGTGGCGCGTGCCCGAGACCAAGGGCATGGACATCGAGCAGACCGAGACGCTGTTCATCCGTCCCGGCCGCGGCGGAGGGGTCGCCCCAGCCCCCGAGTGAGACGACAGTCGAGTGACGAGACCTCGGGTGAACCCCGAGGTCTCGTCGCGCGTCTGTCGTCTCGCCCTCTGCCCTCTTAGGATGGCGGGATGCCTTCGCTCGGGGAACTGATCGCACCACGGCGCCTCGGGACCGACTTCCGCTGGCTGCTCGCGTCGTCGTGGACGAGCAACCTCGGCGACGGCATCGCGCTCGCGGCGGCGCCGCTGCTGATCGCCTCGCTCACGTCGTCGCCCGTGCTGGTCGCCGCGGGCGCCATGATGCAGTTCCTGCCATGGCTCCTCTTCGGCCTCCTCGCGGGCGCCGTCGCCGACCACCACGACCGGCGCCGCCTCGTGATGCTGGCGAACGGCCTGCGCGCGGTGGTCGTGGCCGTGCTCGTGGCGTTCCTCGTCAGCGGGCAGGCCACCGTGTGGCTGGTGCTGGCGGTGGCGTTCCTCTACGGCACGGCCGAGGTCTTCGCCGACTCGGCCGGCAGCACGCTGCTGCCGATGCTGGTGAAGCCCGCCGATCTCGGCATCGGCAATGCCCGCATGCAGGCCGGCTACCTCGTCGCGAACCAGCTCGCGGGGCCTCCGCTCGGCGCCTTCCTCTTCGCGGTGGGCTCGTTCTGGCCGTTCGTGCTGCAGGTGCTGTGCGTGGCGCTGGCGGTGCTGCTCATCTCGCGGATCGCGCGCACGCCGGTGCCCGAGCATCCGGACGCCGGCCGCGGCACGAAGGCGCACGCCATCCGCGAGGGGCTGCAGTGGCTGCGCCACAACGCACCGGTGCGCACGCTCGTCATCATCATTCTGGTGTTCAACGTCACGTGGGCCGCGCCCTGGGGCGTGCTCGTGCTCTACGCCACGGAGCACCTGGGAATGGGCCCCGTCGGCTACGGCGCCCTCACCACCGCGGCCGCGCTCGGCGGCATCATCGCGATCTTCAGCTTCGGCTGGCTCGAGAAGCACGTGTCGTTCTCGACGCTCATGCGGGTGTGCCTGTCGCTCGAGGTGCTCATGCACCTGTCGTTCGCCCTCACCACGTCGCCGGCGGTGGCCTTCGTCATCATGTTCGGCTTCGGCCTGTACGCGTTCGTGTGGGGCACCATCTCGACGACCGTCCGCCAGCGCCTCGTGCCGATGGAGCTGCAGGGCCGCATCGCCTCGGTGAACATGGTCGGCGTCTTCGGCGGCCTCGTGATCGGGCAGTTCATCGGTGGCATCCTCGCCCAGGTGTGGGGGCTCACCGCGCCCTGGTGGTTCGCCTTCGGCGGCTCGCTCATCACGCTGCTGCTGGTCTGGCGCTCGATCTCGCACATCGCGGCCGCGAAGCCGGTGCTCGACACGGACGAGGCCGAGCAGATCGCCGAAGAGGACGAGCCCGGCACCGGCGGCAAGCCCCTCATCGACTGACTGCCGACACGCCGGACGGATGCTGCGGCTCAGCGCGTGGCGTCACGCCCGGACGAGTGCGCCCAGACGTTCGCCGAGCTGCTCGAGCCGCGGGGTCCATGGGCCCGCCATCTCGCCCGCCGCGCCGCGCCGCAGCGCCTCGGCGAAGGGCACCCACGCGCTCTCGCACACCTCGGCGGGGTCGAGCGCGAGCACCGGGTCCCCGTCCACGCGTGCGATGTACACGTCGAACAGCGCGGTCCGCTCGGTCAGCCGGCCGACGAGCCCGAGGTCCGAGGTGCCGACGAGAACGCCGGTCTCCTCGTGCAGCTCGCGCACCGCCGCCTGCGCGCTCGTCTCACCCGTCAGGGCGCTGCCCGCGGGGAACTCCCACGTCAGACTCCAGTCCTTTCCCGCGGCGCGCCGCGTCAGCAGCACGAGCCCGTCGCCGCGCACGACGCACACCGACGCGACGATGTGGAAGAGCCCATCGGGGAACGTCGGGTCGCCTCGGCGGTGCGTCCGCCCGATGGGTGTGCCCGCAGCATCCGTGAGGTCCCACAGCTCGTCGTCCACCGCAGCCTCCCGGACCTCAGTCCTCGAACGCCCCGTAGACCTCGAGCGTGTTCGCCGCGATCTGCGCGCACAGCTCGTCGACGTCGACACCGAGCTCGGCGGCCATGTACCGCACCGTCACCGGGATCAGGTACGGCGCGTTCGGGCGGCCGCGATGCGGGGTCGGCGTCAGGAACGGGGCATCCGTCTCGACCAGGATCCGCTCGCGCGGGATCACCGCGAGCGCATCGCGGAGGTTCTGGGCGTTGTTGAAGGTCACGTTGCCGGCGAACGACAGCCAGTAGCCGCGCTCGCCCGCGATCCGCGCCATGTCGGCGTCGCCCGAGAAGCAGTGGAAGACCGTGCGCTCGGGTGCCCCGACACGCTCGAGCGTCTCGAGCACGGCGTCGTGCGCGTCGCGGTCGTGGATCTGCATCGCGATGCCGTGCTTCTTCGCCAGCGCGATGTGCGCCTCGAAGCTCTCGAACTGCGCGGGCCGGCCGTCCTCGTCGGTGCGGAAGAAGTCGAGGCCCGTCTCGCCGATCGCCCGCACGCGCGGCTGCGCGGCGAGCTCGTCGATCACCGCGATCGCCTCGTCGAGCCGCCCGGCGGCCTGGTACGCGGGTGCCTCGTTGGGGTGGATGGCGACCGCCGCGAGCACGCGGGGGTGGGATGCTGCCGCCCATGCCGACCAGCGGCTCGAGTCGATGTCGCCCCCGGCCTGCACGACGCCGACCACGCCGACCTCGCTCGCGCGCTCGAGCTGCTCATCGAGCGACAGGCCGACCCCGTCCTCGATCTCGAGGTGCGCGTGGTTGTCGTACACCGGCACCGCGAGCGGCGCAGGCGCCGCCGGGTACGTGACGTCACGCGACCCCTTCTCGCGGGTGCGCACGTACTGCGACGGGTCGGAGCCCGCCTCGGGGTACGGAACCGGGGGCGTCGCCATCAGACCGACTGTTCGACGCGCGGGAACAGCGGCGCGAGACCGTTGACGCTGGAGCCCGGCTTCAGCACGCCCCACGTGCCCGCCTCGCGGATCGGCTGGTCCTCGAGTCGCCCGATCGACTCGGCCGCGCCGAGCGCGATCCAGAGCTTCTCGGTCGAGACGGGCATCACCGGCGACAGCAGGACGGCGAGGGCCCGCAGCCCTTCCGCGGCGGTGTAGAGCACCGTGCCGAGACGCTCGCGCTGGGCGTCGTCCTTGGCGAGCGCCCACGGCTCGTTCTCGGTGATGTACAGGTTGAGCGCGTCGACGATCGTCCAGATCGCGTGGATCGCCTCATCGATGCGGAAGCGCTCGATCGCGGCGTCGGCGTGGGCGGCAGCATCCGCCACCGTCTTCTGGATGTGCAGGTCGGCGTCGGTGTACGTGCCGGCCGGGGGCACGACGCCCTCGTAGTACCGCTCGATCATCGCGGTCGTGCGCGAGGCGAGGTTGCCGAAGCCGTTCGCGAGCTCGGCCTGGTAGCGGGCGGAGAGGTCCTCCCACGAGAACGAGCCGTCCTGGCCGAACGCGATCGCCGACAGGAAGTAGAACCGGTAGGCGTCCGAGCCGAAGACGTCGGTGATCTCGGTCGGCGCGATGCCGGTGAGCTTCGACTTCGACATCTTCTCGCCGCCGACGAGCAGCCAGCCGTGCGCGAAGACGCCGCGCGGCACCTCGAGTCCTGCGGCCATCAGCATCGCCGGCCAGATGACGGCGTGGAAGCGCAGGATGTCCTTGCCGACGATGTGGTACGCCGGCCAGCGGCGGGCGAACTCCTCGGGGTCCTCGCCGTAGCCGATCGCGGTGGCGTAGTTGAGGAGCGCGTCGACCCACACGTAGATGACGTGCGACTCGTCCCACGGGAGCGGGATGCCCCAGTCGAACGCGGAGCGCGAGATCGACAGGTCCTTGAGGCCGTTCTTGACGAACGACACGACCTCGTTGCGCGCCGACTCGGGGCGCACGAAGTCGGGAACCGTCGAGTAGAGCTCGAGCAGCTTGTCCTGGAACTCGCTGAGCTTGAAGAAGTAGTTCTTCTCCTGCAGCAGCTCGAGGGGCTTCGAGTGGATGGCGCAGACCTTGAGGCCCTCGAAGGCGCCGGTGCCGTCGACGATCTCGGACTCGGGCTTGAACTCCTCGCAGCCCACGCAGTACAGCGCCTCGTACTCGCCGGCGTAGATGTAGCCGCGGTCGTAGATCGCCTGCACGAACTGCTGCACGCGCTCCTCGTGGCGCTGCTGCGTCGTGCGGATGAAGTCGTCGTTGGCGACGTCGAGCGTCTTCAGCAGCGGGAACCAGGCCTCGGTGACGAGCTTGTCGACCCACTCCTGGGGCGTCACGTTGTTCGCCGACGCGGCGCGCATCATCTTCTGGCCGTGCTCGTCGGTGCCCGTCAGCATCCAGGTGTCGTCGCCCGCCTGGCGGTGCCAGCGCGCGAGGGTGTCGACCGCCACGGTGGTGTAGCCGTGGCCGATGTGGGGCACGTCGCTCGGATAGTAGATCGGCGTCGTGATGTAGAAGGACGAGGGGCCGGAAGTCACCCGACGAGTCTAGCCAGCGTGGATGCCCCGGCCGCCGCTGTGACCGGACGCCCCCGTCCGGACCCGCTCAGACGCCCGAAAGTAACACTCGGGCGTGTCGGGTCAGGCGCTGTCGCGGACGACCAGCGTCGTCGGGAGCGTGATCGGCTCGGGTGCCGCGCCGGCGATGACCTCCAGGAGCGTCGACACCATCTCGCTGCTCAGGCGCTCCCAGGGCTGGCGCATCGTCGTGAGCGCGGGCTCATGCGTCGCGGCGAGACCGGAGTCGTCGAATCCCGCGACTGCGATGTCCTCCGGCACCCGCAGGCCCGCCTTGCGCAGCGTCGCGATCGCGCCGGCGGCCATCATGTCGCTGGCGGCGAAGACCGCGTCGATGTCACGCGTGCGCTCCAGCAGGCGCGCCATCGCGAGGGCGCCGGACTCCTGGCTGTAGTCGCCCTCCTCGACGAGGACGGGATCGAAGCCATCACCCATCTCCTCCTCGAACCCGACGAGGCGGAACTTGCCGCCCGGCGTGTCGTGGGGGCCGGCGATCATCGCGATGCGGCGGTGTCCGCGACCGCGGAGGTACCGCGTCATCTCGCGGGCCGAGGCGACCTCGTCGACCGAGACCGTCGGCACCTGAGCCTCATGACCGAGCGGGATGCCGCAGCACACGGTGGGCACGCCGGCCTCCAGCAGCTCGTCGACGAGCGGATCGGATTCGTGCGACGAGATGAGCAGCACGCCGTCGACGTGACCGGCGCTCACGAAGTGCGCGACGTTGGCGCGCTCCGCCGGCGTGCCCGCGACCAGCAGCACGAGCGTCATGGAGCGCTGCGCGAGAGCCTCGGCCGCGCCGCGCAGGAGGAGCGCGAACGTCGGGTCCTGGAAGAGCAGGTGCTGCGGCTCGGTGAGCAGGAACGCGAGCGATCCCGCCCGCCCGGTGGCGAGGCTCCGTGCCGCGTGATTCGCGGTGTACCCGGTGCGCCGGATGGCCTCCTCGACGGCCACGCGGGCGTCGGGCGACACCCAGTGCCCGCCGTTGATCACCCGCGACACGGTGCCGCGCGAGACGCCCGCGACCGCCGCGACATCACGGATCGTCGGTTTGCGTCGCACGGACGTCGTCTCCTCCACGACGAGCGACTCTACCCCCGTGACGGGGCGAATCGCGCGCAGACACGATGTCGACTGTGACCGGTCACAGTTCCGTAACGGTTCCGGGGAGGAGCCTGCGCCGAGGCATCCGTCCGGGTAAGACTGTGACCGGTCCCAGCCACCGCCGCGACCGAACCGCACCGCAGTACGACCCTGCACCGACCCGATGGAGCGTCCATGACCTCGCCCGACCGCTGGCCCGAGATCCGGGGCATCGCCTACGGAGGCGACTACACCCCCGAGCAGTGGCCGCGAGAGGTGTGGCGCGAGGATGTGGCCCTCATGCGCGAGGCCGGCGTCAACCTGGTCAGCGTCGGAATCTTCGCCTGGGCCCTCATCGAGACCAGCGAGGGGATCTTCGACTTCGCGTGGCTCGACGAGCTGATCGAGCTGCTGCACGAGAACGGCATCTCGGTCGACCTCGGCACGCCCACCGCTTCTCCCCCGGCGTGGTTCTTCGCGGAGCACCCCGACGCCCGCGTGGTCTCGCGCGACGGCGTCACGATGGGCTTCGGCGCGCGCGGCATGGCCTCGCACGCGTCGCCCGCCTACCGCGAGGCGATCGTGCGCATCGCCTCGGCGCTCGCCGAACGCTACGGCTCGCACCCCGCGGTCGTCATGTGGCACGTCCACAACGAGTACGGCGTGCCGGTCGGCGAGGACTACTCCGCGCAATCGGTGCGCGCCTTCCGCGGCTGGCTCCGCGAGAAGTACGGCACGCTCGACGCGCTCAACGCCGCGTGGGGCACCACGTTCTGGGGTCAGCGCTACGGCGAGTGGGACCACATCGGCGCCCCCACGGCGGCCCCCTCCGTCGTCAACCCCGCGCAGCGTCTGGACTTCGCCCGCTTCACCGACGCCCAGCTGCGCGCCTGCTTCGTCGCGGAGCGCGACGCGATCCGCGCCCACGCGACGCAGCCCATCACCACGAATTTCATGGCGAACCAGAGCTGGACGACCGACCTGTGGGCGTGGGCCCGCGACGTCGACATCGTGTCGGACGACCACTACCTGTGGGCGGCGGATCCCGAGGGCGAGATCGGCCTCGCGATCGCGGCCGACCTCTCCCGTTCGGTCGGCGGCGGCACGCCGTGGATCCTCATGGAGCACTCCACGTCGGCGGTCAACTGGCAGCCGCGCAACGTCGCCAAGCGACCGGGTGAGATGGCCCGCAACTCGCTGACGCATCTCGCGCGCGGCGCCGACGCGATCCTCTTCTTCCAGTGGCGCGCGTCACGCTCGGGCGCCGAGAAGTTCCACTCGGCGATGATCCCGCACGCCGGCACCTCCTCGCGCGTCTGGCGCGAGGTCGTCGAGCTCGGCGACGCGCTCGGATGCCTCGAGGAGGTGCGCGGCTCCCGGGTCGCGGCGGACGTCGCCGTCCTGTGGGACTTCGAGTCGTTCTGGGCACAGGACCTCGAGTGGCGCCCGTCGGTCGACGTGTCGCACGCCGACCAGATCCGCGCGTTCTACGAGCGGCTGTGGCGCGACGGCATCACCGTGGACTTCGCCCTGCCCGGCCAGGATCTCTCGGCGTACAAGCTCGTGGTCGCCCCGGCGCAGTACCTGCTGAGCGCCGCCGACGCCGCGAACCTCACCCGCTACGTCGAGGCCGGCGGCACGCTCGTCGTCTCGTTCTTCTCGGCCATCGTCGACGAGAACGACGCCGTGCACCCGGGCGGCTTCGTCGCACCGCTGCGCGACGCGCTCGGCGTCGTCGTGGAGGAGTTCCTGCCGCTCCGCGAGGGCGCGCGCCACACGGTCGGATGGACCGGCTCGACCGCGGAGACGCTCGTCGCGGACGCATGGCAGGAGGACCTCGTCCTGCACGGTGCCGACGTGAAGGCGACGTACGTCGACGGCCCGGGCGCCGGCAAGGCCGCGATCACGCGTCACGCGCACGGCACCGGCCACGGCTGGTACATCAGCACGCGATTGGATGCCGCGAGCCTCGGCACCGTCATGTCCGACGTGTACGCCGACGCCGGCGTCGCCCCCTCGGGCCACCCCGAAGGCCTCGAGGTCGTCGTCCGCCGCGGCGACGACGCGGACTACGCGATCGCGATCAACCACCGAGACGACGACGCCTCCCTCGCGGCATCCGGTGTCGAGCTCCTCACCGGCGCGGACGTCGACGGCGAGTTCGTCGTGCCCGCCGGCGGCATCGCGGTCGTCCGCACGCCGCACACCCCCTGACCCACCCGAACCCTGCAACACACACCACATCACCGAAAGGGAAACCATGCGAAAGCAGATCGCACTCGGAGCGCTGGCGCTCACGGCAGCGGTCGTCCTCGCCGGCTGCGCCGGCGGAGGCTCGTCCGACAACTCCGACGACGCGGCCGACAGCAGCGCCGAGCTCGTCGTCTGGACCGACGAGGAGCGCCAGACGGCGGTCAAGGACGCGGCCAAGGCCTTCGAGGAGGAGACCGGCGCCACCGTCAAGATCGTCAAGAAGAACTTCGAGGACCTCCGCAACGACTTCATCGCGCAGGTGCCGACCGGCGAGGGCCCCGATATCACCGTCGGCGCGCACGACTGGCTGGGCGCGCTCGTCGCGGCCGGTGTCGTCGACACGATCGACCTCGGCGACAAGGCGTCGGAGTTCGAGCCCGTCGCCCTCGAGGCCATGACCTACGACGGCCAGCTGTACGCGCTCCCCTACTCGCTCGAGACGATCGCGCTCGTGCAGAACGTCGACCTCGTGGGCGCTGAGGCCCCCGCGTCCTGGGACGACATGATCCAGAAGGGGCTGGCGTCCGGCGCCGAGCGTCCGTTCGTCATCAACACCGCCGGCGAGACCGGTGACGGCTACACGATGTACGGCTTCCAGACGTCGTTCGGCGCCCCCGTCTTCGTCCAGGACGCGTCGGGCTCGTACACGACCGAGGTCGGCATGGGCGGCGCCGCGGGCGAGGCCTTCGCGTCGTGGCTCGGCGCGAACGGCACCTCGGGCACCGGCTACATCTCGACCACCGTCGACTATGACATCAACAACGAGCTGTTCAACAGCGGCAAGGCGCCCTACACGATCCAGGGTCCGTGGGCGATCAGCGCCTACACCGACGTGAAGAACATCGCGGTGAACCCCATCCCCTCGGCGGGTGGCGAGACGGCCGCTCCGTTCGTGGGCGTGCAGGGCTTCTACCTCAGCTCGCAGTCGAAGAACGCGCTGCTCGCGCAGGAGTTCCTCGTGAACTACCTCGGCACCGAGGAGGCGCAGCGCGCCCTCTACGAGGCCGACCCGCGCATCCCGGCGTGGTCGACGCTGGCGACCGAGGTCTCGTCCGACCCGATCATCGCGGGCTTCCTCGCGTCCGCGCAGAACGGCGTCCCGATGCCGAGCATCCCCGAGATGGGCTCGGTGTGGGACCTCTGGAACGCCGCTCAGTCGCAGATCATCAGCGGCGCCGACCCCGTGTCGACGTGGAACACGATGGTCGCCGACGTCCAGGCCGCGGTCGAGGGCTGATCCCGGCCGGCTGAACCCCGGTCACCGACACGGTGGCCGACATGCTCCGGGAGGCGGGTGAGTGCCTCTCCCCGCCTCCCGGATCCCAACCCCCTTCCCGGATCGACCCCGTCGGTCCCCCTCACGCCCGGCGATGAGGCCCCGTGACAGGAGCAGACGCATGACGGTGGACGCCCCCACCCTCCCCCAGGCGCCGGCGGAGACGCCGCCCCGCGAATCGCACGCCCGCCGCTGGCGCGGCCCCGGCTGGGGCTTCCTGGCGAAGCTCGCCTTGATGGCCCTCGTCAACGCCTTCGGCGTGATGACGCTGCTGAGCGCATTCCGCGTCGAGTCGTGGGTCGTGTTCTCCGCGACGCTCGTGCTGCTCCTCGCCGCCGACGTCGTCTACTTCACCCAGCGCGCACTGCCGCTCAAGTACCTGCTGCCGGGCCTCGCGTTCCTGCTCGTCTTCCAGGTCTTCATCTTCGGCTACACCGCCTACATCGCCTTCACCAACTACGGCACGGGTCACGCCGGCACCCAGGAGCAGGCGGTCGAGGCCGCGCTCATCCAGGGCGAGCGTCGCATCGAGGACTCCGCCACCTATCCGCTCTCGGTCGTCGAGCGCGTCGGCGAGGTCGGCTTCGCGATCGTCGACGAGAACGGCGACGTGCTCGTCGGCTCCGCCGAGCAGCCTCTCGAGGAGGCCCGCGGCGCCGAGGTCGGCGGCGCCGGCTCCCCCACGGAGGTCCCGGGCTGGGAGGTCGTGCCGCGCGCCACGGTCATCACCGACGCCGCCCTGCAGGAGCAGATCGCGAGCCTGCGCGTGCCGGTCTCCGAAGACCCCAACGACGGCTCGATCCGCACGCGTGACGGCTCTTCGGGCGCAGTCTACGAATCGACGCTGGTATGGGATGCCGAAGCCCAGACCATCACCGACACCACCACCGGCACCGTCTACACCGCGAACGACAAGGGACTGTTCGTCGCCGAGGACGGCTCAGCGCTGCCGACCGGCTGGTACGTCAACGTCGGGTTCGAGAACTTCGTCCGGCTGTTCACCGACCCCGCGCTCGCGCAGACCCTGCTGTCCGTCACCGTCTGGACGTTCGTCTTCGCGACGCTGTCCGTCGTGCTGCCGTTCGCACTCGGGCTCCTGCTCGCGCTCATCTACAACGACGCGCGCCTCAAGGGCCGCCGGTTCCTGAGGACGCTGTACATCCTCCCGTACGCGTTCCCCGCGTTCATGTCGGCGCTGCTGTTCCGCGGCATGTTCAACGCCGAGTTCGGCGTGATCAACGACCTGTTCTTCTTCGGCGCGAACATCAACTGGCTCGGGGACCCATGGCTCGCCCGCGCGGCGGTCGTCTGGGTGAACCTGTGGCTCACGTACCCGTACTACTTCCTCGTGTGCACCGGCGCGCTGCAGGCGCTCCCGCAGGACACCCTCGAGGCGGCATCCCTCGACGGCGCCGGCCGCTCCCGGCAGCTGCGCTCGATCATCCTGCCGCTCGTGCTCGTGGCCACCGCACCCCTGCTGATCTCGTCGTTCGCGTTCAGCTTCAACAACTTCACCGTCATCTACATGTTCAACAACGGCGGCCCGGCGATCCCCGGTGCCCCGTATGCGCTCGGGGCCACCGACATCCTCATCTCCGCCATCTACGACATCTCCGGGGTGTCGGGCGGCGCGGCGGACTACGGCCTCGCGAGCGCCCTGTCGATCCTCGTGTTCGCCGTCGTCGGGGGCATCTCGGCGATCGCGTTCCGTCAGACCCGCAAGCTCGAGGAGTTCCAGTGATGTCCACCGCCACCGATGTCGCCACGGGACCGACCACCCGCACCCCCGGCGCGCCGCGCGACCGCCGCTCCGCACGCCGACGCCGCTGGCTGCTCGACGTCGGCTGGAAGTACCTGCTCGCCGTCGTCGTGATCTTCTACGCGATCTTCCCGCTCGTGTACGTGCTGTCGGCGTCGCTGAACCCGAACGGCACGCTCGCCGCGAGCAACGCGCTGTTCAGCGTCATCGACCTGTCGAACTACGCCGCCCTCGGCGAGACGAGCTTCTGGACGTGGGCGGGCAACACCCTCCTCATCGGCGGCATCGCCTCGGTCGGCGCCGTGCTGATGGGTGCCGCCGCCGCGTACGCGTTCTCGCGCTTCCGATTCTCGGGCCGCCGTGCGGGGCTCACCGGACTCCTCATCATCCAGATGTTCCCGCAGGCGCTCGCGTTCGTCGCGATCTTCCTCATGCTGCTGGGACTCGGCGAGGTCGTGCCGGCTCTCGGCCTCAACTCCAAGATCGCGCTCATCTGCGTGTACCTCGGCGGCGCGCTCGGCGTGAACACGTTCCTCATGTACGGCTTCTTCAACACCGTGCCGATCGAGATCGACGAGTCCGCCAAGATCGACGGCGCCTCGCACGCCCAGATCTTCTGGCGGCTGATCTTCCCGCTCGTGACGCCGATCCTCGCGGTCGTCGCGCTGCTGGCGTTCATCGCGGCGTTCGGCGACTACATCATCGCCAAGATCGTGCTCGTCTCGGAGGAGAACTGGACCCTCGCGGTCGGCATGTACCAGTGGGTCTCGAACCAGCTCGCCTCCAACTGGGGTCTGTTCGCCGCCGGTGCGGTGATCGCCGCGATCCCCGTGCTCGTCCTGTTCCTGTCGCTGCAGCGCTACATCGTCGGCGGCCTCACCGCGGGGTCCGTCAAGGGCTGAGCCTCAGCCCGCCCCCTTGATCAACGTCGATCGGAGAACCCACGTGTCCCACCACCCTCGATCCGCGCGCCTCGCGGCGGTCGCGGCATCCCTCGCCCTGGTCATCACCGGGCTCGCGGCGGCACCCGCCGCCGCAGACGACGGCCCCGTCGAGGCCGGCATCACCGTCCCCAAGGTGGAGAACCTTCCGGCGGACTTCATCAGCGGTGTCGACGTGTCGTCGGCGATCGCGCTCGAGGAGTCCGGCGTCGTCTTCCGCGACGCAGCCGGGCAGCCCGCCGATCTGTTCGACGTCCTCGCCGACGCCGGCGTCACCGATGTCCGCGTGCGCGTGTGGAACGATCCGTTCGACGCCGACGGCAACGGCTACGGCGGCGGTGACAACGATGTGGCGCACGCCGTCGAGATCGGGAAGCGGGCGACGGATGCCGGACTCGGCGTGCTCGTCGACTTCCACTACTCCGACTTCTGGGCCGACCCCGCGAAGCAGCAGGCTCCGAAGGCCTGGGCGTCGATGCCCGTGGCTCAGAAGGCCGTCGCCGTGGCCGACTTCACGACGGACGCCCTCGAGGAGCTCAGGACCGCGGGCGTCGACGTGCAGATGGTGCAGGTCGGCAACGAGACCAACAACGCGGTCGCCGGCGTCAGCGGGTGGGACGGCATGGCGCAGATCTTCTCCGCCGGATCGGCGGCGGTGCGCGCGGTGTTCCCCGGTGCCCTCGTCGCGGTGCACTTCACGAACCCCGAGTCCAGCGGGCGCTACGCCGGCTACGCGGCGAACCTCGCGTCGCGCGGCGTCGACTACGACGTGTTCGCCTCGAGCTACTACCCGTACTGGCACGGCTCCGTCACGAACCTCACGGCGGTGCTGAAGAACGTCGCCGACACCTACGGCAAGAAGGTCATGGTTGCCGAGACCTCGTGGGCGTACACGCTCGAGGACGGCGACGGCCACGGCAACGTCATCGACCTGCCCACGGAGGCCACGCAGTACCCGGTCAGCGTGCAGGGGCAGGCGGATGCCGTCCGCGACGTGATCCAGGCGGTCGCGAACGTCGGCTCCGCCGGCATCGGCGTCTTCTACTGGGAGCCCGCATGGCTGCCCGTCGGGCCGCCGTCCGCCCTCGAGACGAACAAGGCGCTGTGGGAGTCGCACGGCTCGGGCTGGGCCTCGAGCTACGCCGGCGAGTACGACCCCGACGACGCCGGCCAGTGGTACGGCGGCTCCGCGTGGGACAACCAGGCGCTGTTCGCGCACGACGGCACACCGCTGGAGTCGCTCAACGTCTTCGCCTACGCGCGCACCGGCGCCGTCGCGCCGCGCGAGGTCACCGCAGTCGGACCGGTGAACCTGGCGGTCGCCGAGGGCGATGCGGTCGTCCTTCCCGCCACCGTGACCGTGTCGTACAACGACGGCTCGTCCGAGACGCAGCCGGTCACGTGGTCCAACGCCGCGACCTGGATCGACGGCCCCGGCGTATACACGATCTCCGGCATCACCACATCGGGGCTCGCGGCGACGGCCACGGTCGTGGTGGCACAGAAGAACCTGCTGCGCAGCCCCGGGTTCGAAGGCGACAACAGCGCGTGGACGAAGACCGGCACGGGCCTCACCGTCGGCGCGTGGGACGACCCGCGCACCGGGGAGCGCTCCGCGCACTTCTGGGCGGCGAACGCGTACTCCTTCACCCTGTCGCAGCGCGTGGACGGCGTCCCCGCCGGATCGTACATCGTGCGCGGCGCACTGCAGGGCGACGGAGAGGATGCCGCGAGCAGCGTGCGCCTGAGCGTCTCGAGCGCGTCGGGCGAGGCATCCATCCCCTTCTCGTTGGACGGGTGGCGCAACTGGTCGGTGCCGGCCACCGCACCGATCGACGTCCCCGCGGGGGGCAGTGTCACCGTCACCGTCACCGCGGCCCTCTCGGGCGGCGCGTGGGGCACGATCGACGACGTCGAGCTCGTGCGCGCCACGCCGACCGGTGTCGACACCACCGCCCTCGCCGTGGCACTCACGGAGGCCGAGGGCATCGATCTGTCCGCGCACACGCCCGCGACGGCGGCCGTGCTGCAGGCGGCGATCGAGCGCGCGCGGATCGTGCTGTCGGCGGATGCCCCGTCCCGCAGCGCCGTGGACGGCGCGACGACCGCCCTGGCCGACGCCGTCGACGGGCTCGTGGTGCTCGACGCGGCGGGCAGGGCTCCGGGACGCGGCGTGCTGTCGCACGACAACGGCTGGGACACCGGCCTCAAGGACGGTGCGTACACCGTGCGCATGAACCTGTGGTGGGGCGAGAACGCGACGAAGCTGCGCGTGTTCGAGAACGGGAAGCGCATCGCCACGGTGGCACTCGCCTACGGCGGCTCCGGCGCGCAGTCGGCCGAGATCCCGGTCACGGGGAGGAAGAACGGCGTCTACGTCTACACCGGCGAGCTCGTGAACTCGCAGGGCACCACCGCGCTGCAGCCCGTCACCGTCACGGTCACCGACGCGTCCCCCGCGAAGCCCGTGCTGAGCCATGACAACAAGGACGCCGACGGCACCTACACCCTGACCGCCGACCTGTGGTGGGGCACGAACGCGACGACCTACCGCTTCTACGAGGGCGACACCCTCGTCGGCGAGGGTGCGCTCGTCGCGGCGACGCCGGGCGCGCAGCGCGCAACGCTTTCGGTCACCGGCGCCACGCGTGGCACGCACACCTACCGCGCGGTCTTCGCGAACGACGCCGGCGCGACCACGAGCAAGGACCTCGCGGTCACCGTGCGCAAATAGCGCCGGTCACGCGGCGATAACAGCTGCAGAACATCCCGGATGCCGGGGGTCGCGCCAGACCCCGGCATCCGGTATGTTCCCCTCAGTCGATGATCCGTGCGCTCTCGCGGGTCTCGACGGGAGGCTGTGGGGGCCTCGGCGCCTGGCGACGGCCCTTTTTCCTGGGGAGGAAAACGCCATGTCGCGTGCTCGTGTCATCTCGCTGGTCGGAATCGGAGCGCTCGTCGGCGCTCTGCTGGTGCCGTTGGCCGGGGCGGGGGCGGCCTCGGCCGCCACCCTGCAGCCATCGGGCCTGGAGACCGGATTCCAACTCGACGGCGACAAGGCGGGAGGCGCGCCGCCGAGCACGTTCGACTGGGACTCGTTCCTGACGACCCCGGTGCCCGACGGCAGCTACACCTTCACTCCGACCGGGCCGTACACCACCGCCGCAGGGCTGTCGTCGACCGGCATCCTCGACGCCACGTTCGCATGGGACAACGGCACGCTCGCCGACGCGTGTCCTTCGACCGCGCAGGATGCGACGGGCTCGCCCGGATCGCAGACGCCCGACACCATTCCCTGGGCGCCTGGCGGGGCCAATGTGAACGACAAGGGCAACATGTGCAGCACGGGCTCGGCGTACGAGGTCGTCGTGGACGCCCAGGGGGCCCGCCACGCGATCCTCTACTCGTACTGGACCCGCCTCGTCGGCAACGGCAGCCTGAGCCTGCTGCAGAACCTCGAAGGTCCCGCCGCCGGCCGCTGCGACGACGTGCTGGTGGTGTTCGACTACGAGTCCAACCTCGGCACCGTGACGGTGCACTTCCGTCGCTGGACACCGAACGCGAACGACGGCTGCGCCAACCCGAACGGGGCAGGCCAGTGGCTGCCCACCGGGCAGGCGGTCGACTTCGCGTGGGCCGTGGGCGTCCGGACCGAGGGGCCTCTGCCCGTCGGCAACCAGCCGCAGGCGACCTTCGGCGAGTTCGCGGTCGACCTCACCACGGCCGGACTGTTCAACCCGGATGCCTGCACCACATTCGAGGTGTCGACCGAGCTCTCGCGCACCGGATCCGACTTCGGCGCGCAGACGCAGGACTACCTCGATGCGGCAGATCCGCTCGTCCTCTCGAACTGCGGTTCGCTGAGCGTCACCAAGGACGTCGTGCCCGCCGGCTACGACTCCGACGACCGATTCGACTACCTCGTGGATCGCGCCGGCGGCGGCATCGTGCTGCCCGAGACGGGCGCGACGCAGATCGCCGACGATCTGGGCATCGGCGAGACCGACACGTTCCAGAACGTGCTGGGCGCTACCGACTACCGGCTCTCGGAGACGGTCGCCGACCCGTGGCAGCAGCAGTCGGCCGTCTGCACGACCACGCAGCCGGGCACTGGCGAGCCCGTGGAGTTCGTGCTGGCGAATCCGACCGACCCGTTCACCGTCTTCCCGAACACGCAGACCGACTGCGTCATCACCAACGCCACGTCGACCGTGACGGTGACGAAGCAGACGCTGCCCGACGGGTCGCCGCAGCAGTTCTCGTTCGACGTCGGCGGCAATGCGGCGACCCTGAGCGACGGGCAGAGCGCGACGTTCGCCTTCGCCCCAGGATCCGAGGTCGACATCAGCGAGGTCGTCCCCGACGGCTGGATGAGCGAGCCCGCCATCGAGTGCAGCGACGGCGGCGCGCAGATCGATCCCGCCGCGGCGTCGGCGACAGTCGCCACGGTCGCCGGGCAGGACGTCTCGTGCACGTTCACGAACACCCAGCTGGGCAGCATCGTCATCAGCAAAGAGGCCATCGGGACGCCGGACGACACGGAGTTCACCTTCCAGGGCACCTGGCCGACGGGCACGCCCGACGGGATCTTCACGATCAACACCGAGGTCGGCGACGGCACGAACTACTCGCGGACCTTCACCGGGATCACGCCGGGAACGTACTCAGTCGACGAGATCGGCGATCGGCACGGCACGCTGCTCGGTTCGCTCATCTGCACCATCGGTGGTGTCGACACGGTCTTCACCGACACGACCGAGGCGGAGTTCGAGCTCGCGCCCGGTGACACCGTGACCTGCTACTACGTCAATGTCACGCCGGGTCAGATCCTGGTCGTCAAGGAGACCGACCCGTTCGAGTACGACCAGGACTTCCCGTTCCAGTTCGGCCCGACGGACGGCGGCGTGACCGACACCTTCGACCTGAACCCGCTGCCGGGCCAAGCGACGTGGAGCCTCCAGAACCTCGAAGCGGGTTCGTACGACATCACCGAGATCCTCGCCGAGCTGCCCGACTGGGCGCCGACGAACATCACGTGCGACGTCTCGGGCGACGGCAGCTGGACGAGCGACCTCGAGACGCTCACGGCCACGGTGAACCTGCCCGACGCGGGCGTCGCGCAGTGCGTGTTCCACAACACCGCCGCGCCGGTCTCGCTCGACCTGTCGAAGACCGCCACCGGCGTGACCGACGGCTTCGGCTGGTCGTTCGACTTCGAGCTGACCGATACCGGAACCGGCGGAGTGCGCAACATCACGGTGTCGTCGGATGACCCCGAGATCAGCCTCACCGACCTCGTTCCCGGTGTCGACTACAGCCTCCGCGAGGTCACCCGGAGCGGGTGGACCGGAACCCTCACCTGCGACGTGGAAGACACCGTCGGCACGACCGCGGACGGCTGGCAGTTCACCCTGCCGCCGGGAGGGGCGATCTCGTGCACGGCCGAGAACACGGCGGCGCCGGCATCCGTCTCCGTCACGAAGACCGTCACCGGCGTGACGAGCGACTACGAGTGGTCGTTCCCGTTCGCGCTCACGCCGTCGGAGGGCGTGACGCCGGAAGGCGGCGAGCAGTCGATCGCGGGCACCGGCGAGGGCTCGGAGACGGCGACCTGGACGGGCCTCCTCGCGGGAGAGACGTACACGATCACCGAGCTCCCGGTCCCGGGCTGGGTGCAGGGGACGCTGACCTGCGCCGGGTTCGAGGGCGACATGGACGACGACCCCGCCTCGTTCACCTTCAGGGCGGAACCGGGCGCCGAGATCAGCTGCGAGATCGAGAACTCGCCGGAGCCGATCGACATCACGATCGACAAGACCGCGATCGGCGGCGACGCGACGTTCCAGTGGGTGCTCACCCCGATCGACCCGGTCGGTGAGGCGATCGTGTCGTCGGTCGTGACCGAGAACGGCGAGGGCACGGCGACGTTCGCCGGTCTCACCCCGCGCGGCCTCTACTCGCTGGCCGAGCGCGACCTTCCCGGCTGGATCGAGGGCGAGATGGTGTGCACCGTCACGCACGCCGACGGCGAGACCGAGGCCCTCGACATCACCGGGTTCCGGGTCGAGCCCGGCGATCACATCGGCTGCGACGTCGAGAACGTCGCCGTCGGCCGCATCGTCATCGTCAAGAACGTCGAGGGCCCCGATGCCGTGTTCCACTTCACCGGCATGTGGCTCGACCCCGTGGACTTCTCGATCGAGACCTCCGAGGGCACCGGGTCGGCGACCTTCGAGGATGTCACGCCCGGGGAGTACGAGGTCACCGAGGTCGCGCCGGACGGCTACGACAACACCGACCTCGTCTGCGTCGACGGCGACCCGGAGGGCGGCACGTCGACCGCGGAGGAGCTCGTCGGATCCATCGTGCTCGACCCGGGCGAGACCGTGGTGTGCACCTTCACCAACACGGAGTGGGGCTCGCTCATCGTCGACAAGACGACGCTGCCCGCCGGCTCGGCTCAGGAGTTCGACTTCGAGTGGGGTCCCGACGGCGAGGCGTTCACGCTGACCGACGAGGCCGACCCGTACTCGACGGGGCTGATCGCCCCCGGCTCGTACACCGTCACCGAGACGAGCGAGCTCGAGCGCTGGCTGCTCGACGACATCGAGTGCGTCGGATCCGACCGCGAGCCGTTGATCGAGGGGACGGCCGTATCGGTCGAGGTCCCGCTCCAGGGTGCCGTGTACTGCACGTTCGTGAACGCGTATCTGGCGCCTCTCGACATCGAGAAGACCGTCACCTCGGGTCCGACGAAGCACGCGGACGGCTCGTTCGCGATCGCCTACTCGGTGACCGTCACGAACCCGGGTGCACTCACCGACACCTATGACATCGACGACAAGCTCCGCTTCGGCACCGGCATCACCGTCGTCTCGGCGAGCGTGTCGTCGGTCGAGGGTCTTCCGGTCAACGCCGGATGGGACGGCCTCACCGATCTGCGGATCGCCACGGGCGTCACGATCGACGCGGGCGTGACGCACACCTACGACATCAAGGCCACCGCGCGGGTGTCGTCGACGATCACCACCGATCAGGCGGACTGCACGACCGGCTCCGACACGGAGGGCACCGGTCTCCTCAACGCGGCGACGGTGCTCTTCACGGATGGGGAGGCCACCGCGACGACCTGTGCGCCGGTGCCGGCGGTCCTCCCGCCGACGGGTGTGACCCTGACCGCGCTGTGGGTGGGACTCACGATGCTCGCAGGCGGCGTGATGCTGTTCGTGATCCGCCGGCGGCGCTACCCGCGGACGGAGAGCGCGGCCTGATAGAGCTCGCGGCTGGAGTGTCCGGTGAGTCCGGACACTTCGGCCGCGGCCTCTTTCAGGCGCGTGCCGCCGCGGACGAGCTCGAGCACCTGCGTGACCGCATCGGCGAACGCGACGCCGCGCGCGGGCGCTCCCTCCACGACGATCACGAGCTCGCCGCGGACACCGCCCTCGGCCCACGAGGCGAGCTCGGCGAGGGTGCCGCGCGCGACCTCCTCGTGCAGCTTCGTCAGCTCGCGGCAGACCGCGCCGCGCCGATCGTCGCCGAACGCGGCCGCCATGTCGGCGAGCGTCGCGGCGACGCGCGACGGCGCCTCGAAGAAGACCATCGTGCGCGGCTCGGTGCTCAACGCGCGGAACGCCGCCCCGCGCTCCCCCGCCTTGCGGGCCACGAAGCCCTCGAACGTGAAGCGGTCGGTCGGCAGCCCTGAGACCGCGAGCGCCGTCACGACCGCGCTCGGCCCGGGGATCGCCGTGACGTCGACACCGGCCGCCGCAGCCGCCGCGACGAGGCCGTAGCCGGGATCGCTCACGGTGGGCATGCCCGCATCGCTCAGCACGAGCACGTCCTGCTCGCGCGCGAGCTCTACGAGCTCGGGCGCCCGCTCCTTCTCGTTGTGATCGTGCAGCGCGATCAGCCGCGGGCGGTTCGCGATGCCGAGTGCGGCCAGCAGGCGCTGGGTCGTGCGGGTGTCCTCGGCGGCGACGATCGTCGCTTCCTCGAGGGCCTCGACGAGCCGGCGGGACGCGTCCCCGAGGTTTCCGATCGGGGTCGCCGCGAGGATGATCACCCCCTCAGCCTAAACTTGACCGGGTGACGGATGCCCCGCGGCTCGAGGCCGACCAGCCCGCCGCGCCGCTCCTCCCCCCGGCACGACCGAGCCTGTACGACCGCTTCGCCCGCCGGCTGAGCGAGGACGAGCGCGCTCGGCGGCTGTATCGGTGGCTCGGTCCTGCGATCGTCCTGGTGATCGCCGCGGTCCTGCGGCTGTGGAACCTCGCCGCGGCGCACGACCTCATGAACCAGTTCGACGAGACGTATTACGTCAAGGACGCCTGGACGCTGCTCAACCTCGGGTACGAGGCATCCTGGCCCGCGGGCGCCAACGAGAGCTTCCTCTCGGGCGATGTGAACGTGTTCACGACCAATCCGTCGTTCGTCGTGCATCCGCCGCTCGGCAAGTGGATCATCGCGCTCGGCATGGCGGTTCTCGGCCCCGACTCGGGCTGGGGCTGGCGCATCACGACGGCGCTCCTCGGCATCGCGTCGGTGCTGCTGCTCATGCTCATCGCGAAGCGCCTCACCCGCTCGACCACGTTCGCCGTCGTGGCAGGCCTCCTGATGGCGGTCGACGGCCTCGCCATCTCGATGAGCCGCATCGCGCTGCTCGACACGTCGCTGACGTTCTTCGTGCTGCTCGCCTTCCTGTTCGTGCTGCGTGATCGCGAGCGCACGATGACGCGCATCGCCCAGACCGTCGCGGCCCGCTACGAGGGTGACACGCCACCCTCCTGGGGACCCGTCCTGTGGAACCGGCCCTGGATCATCGCCGCGGGCGCCGCGCTCGGGGCGGCCAGCGCCGTGAAGTGGTCGGGCGCGTGGGTGCTCGCGGGCCTGGGCGTGTACCTCGTCGTCACGGACGCGCTGGCCCGACGCCGCGCGGGCGTGCTGTTCTGGCCGACGGATGCTGTGCGCCAGGGTTTCGCGACGTTCGTGCTGTTCGTCCCGGTCGCCCTCGTCGTCTACGTCGCGTCGTGGTCGGGATGGCTGTTCAGCTCAGGAGGCTACGACCGCCAGTCCGGGAGCAACCCGCTCCAGAGCCTCTGGATCTATCACGTCGCGATGTACAAGTCGACGGCCGGCATCACGTCGGGGCACTCCTACGCGAGCCCCGCATGGCAGTGGCCGCTGCTGTGGCGTCCCACCGGCGTGTACTACCACCACGACGCGATGGGCGTGAACGGCTGCACCGCGCCGAGCGGCTGCGTGGACGTGATCTCGACGATGCCCAACCCGCTGATCTGGTACGCCGGCGTGGCCGCCGTGCTGTACCTCGCGTACCGCTTCGTGGTGGCGCGCGACTGGCGCTACGCCCTCGTGCTCACCGGTGTCGCCGTCACCTACGTGCCGTGGCTGTTCCTGCCCGAGCGCACGATCTTCCAGTTCTACACGGTACTGATCCTGCCGTTCATGCTGCTCGCACTCACCTTCGCCCTGAAGGACATCGCCGGTCCCCCCTCGGCCGACTCGTACCGCCGGCTCACGGGTCAGCGACTCGTGCTGGTCTTCCTCGTCGTCGCGCTCGCACTGTCGGCGTTCTGGTACCCGATCATCTCCGCGATGACCGTCCCCTACGACTTCTGGCACCTGCACATGTGGATCAACAGCTGGGTGTGAGCCGCGCTCAGGTCTGCAGGTCGGCCACCTCGGTCACCGGCAGCCGGCACGCGAAGTCCCGGCAGTCGTACGCGGTCGGGCGTCCGTCGCGCTGTCCCTTCTCGGCGAACAGCTCGAATCCCGCTTCTGCCCACGAGAGCAACTGCTCAGGCGACACGATGGGAACGACATCGGCACGGATGCTGCGCGCCGCCGTCGCGAGCGCGGCTCGGGCGTCGTCCGTGACGACGACGACCTGCCGGGGCGGCCCGGCGAGGCCGGCGGCGACCCGCAGGAGCGCGCCGTACGCGAGCGGCTGGGCGAGGGCCGCGGGCGCGTGGACCGCGACGAGCCACTCGGCGATCGACCGATAGCGGTCTCCCGCGCCCAGCACCCAGAGCGCCGCGGCGGCGGCCGCGAGAGACGCGGCCCCGGACGGCTCATCGGCGTCGGAAGCGGCATCCGGTGCGCCGATCCCCTGCCGGGACAGCACCGGGTCTCCCCCGCCGGGCACGGCGACACGGTGCTCCTCATCGACGCAGGCGTCGATCAGCTCCCGCGCCCGCACGGCGTAGGCGACCTCCCCCGTGGCGACGGCGAGGGCGATGAGCCCTGCGGCGAGCTGGCCGTGGTCGGCGAGCGTCGCGTGCGCGCGGGACGGCACCTCGTCGAGGGAGGCGCGCAGCAGCCGGCCGTCCGCGGTGACGTTGACCTCGAGCACGGCGTCCGCCGCCCAGCGCGCCGACTCGATCCACGACGGCTCGTCCAGCCGCACCCCGGCTCGCGCGAGGGCTGAGATCGCGAGGCCGTTCCAGCCGCTCACCACCTTGCCGTCGACGGCCGGGGGCTCGAGCGCGCCGCGATCGGCCGCATCGCGTGCGTAGTAGCCGCCTTCGCTGCGGGCACCGCCGATCCACGATTCCGAGTCCTGCGCTGCGCCGAAGCCGCCGCCCGGCTGCTGCATCACATCGCGCAGGAACCCGGCGATGCCGCGAGCGACGTCGTCGCGCGGCGGAACCGCGTCCATCGCGACCTCGAGCAGCTGGGCGTTGTCGGTCAGCATCCGCTCGTAGTGCGGCACCGTCCAGTCGGGCCGGGTCGCGTAGCGGAAGAATCCGCCCTCGACCGCATCGCGCAGCGGCGAGGCGGCCATCGCGTTGAGGGCACGATCGGCGACGGCGGATGCCTCGGGCGCGTGCCGGCGGACGATCCCTGTCTGCAGGAACCGGAGCGCCGTGGCGACAGGGAACTTCGGGGCGCCGGCGGCGGGCTCACCGAACCCGCCGTGCCGCGGATCCTCTCGGCCGGCGAGCGCGCGTGCGGCGACGGTCAGGTCATCGGCGGAGGGCGGCGGCGCTTCCGAGGCAGGCGTGGAGTCGCGGACCTCCGCGAGAGCACCGGCGACGGCATCCGCCGTCTCGTCGATCTGGTCGCGTCGCTCGGTCCACGCCTCGTGCACCGCGGCGAGCACCTGCCGGAACGCCGGGATGCCGGCGCGCGGCTGCGGCGGGAAGTAGGTGCCGGCGTAGAACGGCCGGCCCTCGGGCGTCGCGAACACGGTCAGCGGCCAGCCGAGGCTCGGCGAGAACGCCGAGGCGGCGGCCATGTAGGCGGCGTCGACCTCGGGGTGCTCCTCGCGGTCGACCTTGATCGACACGAAGCCGGCGTCGAGCTCGGCGGCGGTCGTCTCGTCCTCGAACGACTCCCGCGCCATCACATGGCACCAATGGCACGTCGAGTAGCCGATCGACACCATGACCGGTACGTCCCGGCGTCGTGCCTCGGCGAACGCCTCCTCGCCCCACGGAAACCACGCGACCGGATTGCCCGCGTGGGCTCTCAGGTACGGGCTCGTCGCTTCCGCGAGGCGAGGGTTCACGGCATCCGCTCCCGCTCGCGAGCGGTCAGTTGACCTCGTCGGGGTGCGCGCTGACGCGCCCCGTGCCGTCGCCCGGCTCCATCGCGTCGATGGCGGCGATCTCGTCGGCGGTGAGCTCGAAGTCGAACACGTCGAGGTTCTCCTCGAGGCGCTCGCGGCGCACCGACTTCGGGAAGACGATGAAGCCCTTCTGCAGGTGCCAGCGCAGCACGGCCTGGGCCGGCGTCTTGCCGTGCGCCTCCGCGGCCGCGGCGACCGGGGCCGCGCCGAACAGGTCGTACTTGCCCTGTCCGAGGGGTCCCCACGACTCGATCTTCACGTCGTGGGCGGCGGCCCAGTCCGTGATGTCGCGCTGCTGGTGGGCGGGGTGCAGTTCGATCTGGTTGACGGCCGGGACCACTCCGGTGGCCGACACGATCTTCTCGAGGTGCGCCACGAGGTGGTTCGAGACGCCGATGCTGCGGGTGAGGCCGGCGTCGCGCAGCTCGATGAGCTTCTCCCACGCGTGCAGGTAGTTGTCCTGGGCGGGCGTCGGCCAGTGCACGAGGTACAGGTCGACCTGCTCGAGTCCGAGCTTGGCGAGGCTCTCCGCGATCGCGGCGTCGGGCTCGTCGCCGTCGTGGCGGTCGTTCCAGAGCTTCGTGGTGATGAACAGCTCGTCGCGCGCGATGCCGCTCGCCGCGATGGCCGCGCCCACGCCCTCTTCGTTGCCGTAGATCGCGGCGGTGTCGATGTGGCGGTAGCCGACCTCGAGCGCCTCGGTGACGGCCCGCTCGGTGTCCGCCGGCGGCACCTTGAAGACGCCGTAGCCGAGCTGAGGGATCGTGTTGCCGTCGTTGAGGGTCACGCTGGGGACTGTCATGGTTCCCAGCCTAGGCGCGCGGATGCGGCGGCGGACGGGTCGATCCGGCGATCGGCCGGAAGGGATACGATCGAAGGCTATGTCCGCGCCCGAACCCGTCATCTCGTATCCGCCGGAGCTCCCCGTCAGCGCCGCGCGCGACGAGATCGCGCGCGCCGTCCGCGACCACCAGGTCGTGATCGTCGCGGGCGCGACCGGGTCGGGCAAGACCACGCAGCTGCCGAAGATCGCGCTCGAGCTCGGGCGGACGCGGATCGCGCACACACAGCCCCGCCGCATCGCGGCGCGCACCATCGCCGAGCGCATCGCCGAAGAGCTGCAGGTGCCGCTCGGCTCGACGGTCGGATACAAGGTGCGCTTCACCGACAAGGTGTCGGAGGACACGCGCATCGCGCTGATGACCGACGGCATCCTCCTCAACGAGATCCACCGTGACCGACTGCTGCGCCGGTACGACATGGTCATCGTCGACGAGGCGCACGAACGCTCGCTCAACGTCGACTTCCTCCTGGGCTATCTGCGGCGCATCCTGCCCAAGCGCCCCGATCTCAAGGTCGTCATCACGAGCGCGACGATCGACCCCGAGAGCTTCGCGAAGCACTTCGCGAAGCCCGACGGCACGCCGGCGCCGATCATCGAGGTGTCGGGCCGCACGTATCCGGTCGAGATCCGGTACCGCCCCCCGGCGCGTCCGGCCAAGGGCGAAGAGGAGTCCGACGACGTCGACGGCATCACCTCCGCCCTCCGCGAGCTCGACCGCGAGGCGTCCGGCGATGTGCTCGTGTTCCTCCCCGGCGAGGCCGAGATCCGCGACGCCGCGGACGCCGTCCGCGGGATGTACGCGAAGGATGCCGCGCCCACCGAGGTGCTCCCCCTCTACGGGCGCCTGTCCGCAGCCGAGCAGCACCGCGTGTTCGAGCGGTCGCAGGTGGCCGGCATCCGTCGCCGTGTCATCCTGGCGACGAACGTCGCCGAGACGAGCCTCACGGTGCCCGGCATCCGGTACGTCGTCGACACCGGCACGGCGCGCATCTCGCGATACAGCAACCGCAGCAAGGTGCAGCGTCTGCCGATCGAGGCGGTGTCGCAGGCGTCCGCGCAGCAGCGGTCGGGGCGCGCGGGCCGCACCAGCGACGGCATCGCGATCCGGCTGTACTCCGAGGAGGACTTCGGCACACGACCCGAGTTCACCGAGCCGGAGATCCTGCGCACGAGTCTCGCCTCGGTCATCCTGCAGATGCTCTCGCTCGGCTTCGGCGACATCTCATCGTTCCCGTTCCTCACTCCCCCGGACTCGCGGGGCGTCAAGGCCGCCCTCGATCTCCTCGTCGAGCTCGGCGCCGTCAAGGCCGGTCGCGACCACCCGACGCTCACGGACCTCGGCCGCGAGATCTCGCGCCTGCCGATCGACCCGCGGTTCGCGCGCATGATCGTCGAGGCGCGCCGCACCGGTGTGCTGCGCGACGTGCTGGCGATCGTCGCGGGGATGTCGATCCAGGATGTGCGCGAGCGGCCCGAAGACCGTCGCGAGGAGGCCGACCGCCTGCACGCGCGGTTCACCGACCCCTCGAGCGACTTCCTGAGCCTGCTCAACCTGTGGAACCACCTGCAGGAGAAGCAGGCAGAGCTGGGCTCGAGCGCGTTCCGGCGCCTGTGCCGCGCGGAGCACCTCAACTACGTGCGGGTGCGCGAGTGGGCCGACGTGCACCGTCAGCTCAGCGCGCTCGTGAACGCCCCGCGCCCTTCGACACGCTCAGGGACCGGGAACGCCGGCACCGCCGACCCTGACGAGCTCCACAAGGCGATCCTGTCGGGGCTGCTCTCGCACCTCGGGATCCTCGACGAGCGCACCACGTCGACCGCCGCGCGGGGCCGCACCGGCTCCGACCGCGCGGAACAGCGGCGCGGCGCCGAATACCTGGGTTCGCGGGGTACCCGGTTCGCGATCTTCCCGGGCTCCGGGCTCAAGAAGAAGCGCCCGACCGCGGTCATGGCCGCCGAGGTCGTCGAGACGAGCCGCCTGTTCGCGCGCACCGTCGCCGCGATCGACCCGGCCTGGGCAGAGCCCCTCGCGGGCGACCTCGCCAAGCGCTCGCTGAGCGAGCCTCACTGGTCCAAGGCGTCGGGCGCGGCATCCGCCTACGAGAAGGTCACGCTCTTCGGCCTCGAGATCGTGCCGAAGCGCCGGGTGCAGCTCGCGCGGTTCGACCGGCCGTTCGCGCGCGAGCTGTTCGTGCGCCATGCGCTCGTCGAGGGCGAGTGGGACTCGTCGCACCTCGACAAGAAGCTCACGGCGTTCGAGCGCCGCAACCTCGAGCTGCGCCGGCGCCTCGAGAAGATCGAGGAGCGCGAGCGCCGCCGCGACATCCTCGTGGGCGACGAGGCGGTGTTCCGCTTCTACGACGCCCGCCTTCCCCGCGACGTGTTCGACGCACGCTCCTTCGAGGCCTGGTGGAAGGATGCCTCGGCCCGCACGCCGCGCCTGCTCGACATGACGGAGGCCGACCTCGTCGACGAGGCGTCGCGCGGCGACGAGCGCGACTTCCCGGCGCGCTGGACGCAGGGCGACCAGGTGCTCTCGCTGGCTTACCGGTTCGAGCCCGGCGCCGCCGACGACGGCGTGACCGCCGTCGTTCCGCTGGCCCTCCTCGCGCAGCTGCGCCCCGACGGCTTCGACTGGCAGGTGCCGGGGATGCGGGACGAGCTCATCACGGCGCTGCTGCGCTCGCTGCCCAAGTCCATCCGCCGTCACGTCGTCCCCGCCGCGGACTGGGCGGCGACCTTCGCCGCCGACCTCGCCGGGCAGGGTCCCGAGGCTCACGACGGTGTTCCGCCGATGCCGCTCCGAGACGCGCTCGCTGCGCGCATCCAACGCGTCGCGAGCCAGCCCGTGAGCGCCTCCGACTTCGAGATGGAGCGGGTGCCCGGGCACCTGCAGGTGTCGTTCCGGGCCGTCGACGAGCGCGGGCGAGCGGTGGGCTCCGACCGCGACCTGGCCGCGCTGCAGGCGCGGCTGGCCGACCGCGCCCGCACATCCGTGTCCCGTTCGCTCACCGCGACGAACCCGGCGAACGGGCGCGGCGACCGCGCCGCCAAGGGCCCCGCGGCCCGCCTCGCGGCAACGCCCGGCGGCGCCTCGCGGCCCGAGTCGACCTTCACCGAGCGCACCGGCCTCACCGACTGGACGTTCGGAGACCTGCCCGACGTCGTCGACACGAAGGTCGCCGGCGGCGTCGTGCGCGGCTATCCCGCGATCGTCGACGAAGGCACCTCGGTCGCCCTCCGGATCGAGACGACCCCCGAGGCCGCGGCCCGCGCGACCCGGGCCGGCGTCCGGCGCCTCGTGCTCCTGTCGGTCGCGTCGCCGTCGGCCTATGTGCTCGAGCACCTGACGTCCGCCGAGAAGCTCGCGCTCGCGGCATCCCCGTATCCGTCCGCGAAGGCGCTCATCGAGGACGCCCGCGTCGCGGTGGCGGACGCCGTCATCGCACGCACCGCTCCCGACGCCGTCGTACGCACCCGTGCCGGATTCGAGGCGGTGCGCGCCGCACTCTCGGGCGCGGTCGTCGACGAGCTGTTCCAGACGGTGTCGCTGACCGCCCGCATCCTCACGGCCGCGCGCGACGTGGAGCGCGCGATGCGCGACGCGAACTCGCTGACGCTCCTCGGCGCACTGAACGACATCAAGGGGCAGCTGGCGGGTCTGGTGTTCCCGGGCTTCGTGTCGCGCACCGGCACCGCCCGGCTGGCGCAGCTCCCCCGCTACCTGCGCGGCGCGCTGGATCGCGTGCGGGCACTCGCCGACAACCCGGGCCGCGACCGCCAGCGGATGACCGAGTTCGAACGCGCCACGACCGTGTTCGCCGAGGCCGGCGGCGTGATCCCGCCGGCGGATGACGCCCCGTTGCCGCTCGTGCACGCCCGGTGGCTCCTCGAGGAGTACCGTGTGAGCCTGTTCGCGCAGTCCCTCGGCACGGCCGAGCCCGTGTCGCTGCAGCGGATACAGAAGGCCCTCAGGGAATAGCCGTCTCGACTACAGGAGTTGCCCCCGTCATGACCACTGCGATCGCGTACACCGAGTTCGGGGGCCCTGAGGTCCTGCATGAGATCCCCGTTCCCGAGCCGGTGCCGGACGCAGGGCAGCTCGCGATCCGCGTCACGGCCGCCGGCGTCAACCCGATCGACGGCAAACTCCGCTCCGGTCGTCGGCCATCGGGCGAGATCACCGCGCCGCGCCGGGTCGGCGGCGACGGCGCGGGTGTCGTGACCAGCGTCGGCGAAGGGGTCGACGGGTTCCGCGTCGGCGATCCAGTGGTGTTCGCCGGGGCGTCGGGAGCGTACGCGACGGATGTCGCGGTGACCGCCGCCCACGTCTTCCCCCGGCCCCCGCAGGTGAGCGCGGCCGAGGGCGCCGCGCTCGGCATCCCGATCGGCACGGCGTACCAGACGCTCCGCTCCCTCGCGGTCGGCAGCGCAGACACCCTGCTCGTGCACGGCGGCTCGGGTGCCGTCGGGCAGGCGCTCATCCAGTTCGCCGTGCTGTGGGGAGCGACCGTCGTCGCCACGTCGTCCGAAGGCCGATTCGACCGCGTCCGCGAGCTCGGCGCCCTCCCGGTGGCCTACGGCGAGGGGCTCGCCGACCGCGTCCGCGCAGCCGCTCCGCAGGGTGTGACCGTCGCGATCGACGCCGCCGGCACCGACGAGGCCCTCCAGACCTCTCTCGAGCTCGTCGCCGACCGGCAGCGGATCGCGACGCTCGTACGAGGACGGGATGCCGCGGGCCTCGGTATCCGCGCCTTCTCGGGCGGCTCGCCCGAGCCGCTCACCGCGCAGCAGCAGGTCTGGCGCACCGAGGCGGTGCCCGTGGCGCTCGCGCTCATGGCCGCCCGGAGCTTCTCGGTCGAGCTCGGCCCGTCCTTCGCGCTCGCCGACGCCGCCGAGGCGCATCGCGCGATCGAATCCGGCGTCCCCGGCAAAATCACGCTCGTGCCGTGACCCGGCCCGTCACACGGTGCCGGTGACCTCTGCGGGCGCCGGGGCGGTCGCGACCGGGCGTCCCGGAGTGTTCGACCACTGACTCCACGAGCCGGGGTAGATCCCCAGCTCCAACCCGGCGAGCTCGGCGGCGAACACCGCCTGCGCGGCCGTGACGCCCGACCCGCAGTAGGCCGCCGCGGTCACGCCGTCGCCCGCGCCGACCGTGGCGAAGAGCGCACGCAGGGCCGCAGCATCCCGGAATCGCTCACCGTCCATGTAGGCGCCGGTCGGGAGGTTCACGGCACCCGGGATGTGGCCCGCGATCGGGTCGATCGGCTCCACCTCGCCGCGGTAGCGCTCGGCGGCGCGCACGTCGATGAGGACGCCCGAGGCGGCGAGCGCGGCGGCCTCGTCGATCGACAGCACCGGCTCAGCGATCGGCGCGAGCGAGACCGCGCCCGGTTCGGGCGTGACGGGTCCGGTCTCGAGCGGCAGGCCGGCCGCGGTCCAGGCGCCGAGACCGCCGTCGAGGAGGCGGACGTCCGCGATGCCGGAGCGCGTCAGCAGCCACCACGCGCGCGATGCGCCCAGGGCGCGATCATCGTCGTACACGACCACCGTGTCGCCGTCGTCGATGCCCCAGCGGCGCGCGGCCGCCTGCAGCGCTTCACGGGGAGGAAGCGGATGCCTCCCCTCATCGGGACGGCCGTGCTGCGAGAGCTCCGTCTCCATGTCGACGTACACGGCGCCCGGCACATGACCTTCGAGGTGCTCGGCACTGCCGTCGGGGCGGTCGAGCCGGTAGCGCACATCGAGCACGCGCACGGCGGAGGACCGGAGGAGATCGTCGAGTTCTGCGGGGGTGATCAGCTGCGCCACCCGACCATTCTCGCGTGCCCGCGCGCTACCGCCCCGCGAACGGCCCCGGGCCGGGCGCGCAACAGTTCGACACACGAAGCACCGCCCGGGGCACCGCGGCTCGACAATGGTCTGCATGCCTGAACAGACTCGTCCTGCCGCCCCTCGCTCGTTCGCGACGGCGCAGGTGCAGGCCGGGTTCGACTCCGGCATCGCGGAGAACACCGCCGTCCCCTCCATCCACCAGTCCAACGGCTTCGAGTTCCGCTCCCTCGCCGAGGCACGCGACCTCTTCGCGCTGCGCAAGGACGGCAACATCTACAGCCGTGCGGCGAACCCGACCGTGCTCGTGTTCGAGCGTCGCGTCGCCGAGCTCGAAGGCGGCATCGCCGCGGCCGGTGTCGCATCGGGACAGGCCGCCGTCGCCGTGGCACTCCTGGCGCTCGCGAAGCAGGGCGAGCACATCGTCGCCGCCCGCCAGCTCTACGGCGGCACGATCGACCTCCTCCAGGACACCTTCGCCGACTGGGGCATCGAGGTGACGTTCGTCGACCAGGACGACCTCGACGCGTGGCGCGCCGCCGTCCGGCCGACCACCCGCGCACTGTTCGCCGAATCGATCTCGAACCCCATCGCGCAGGTGCTGGACCTCGGCGCGGTCGCCGCCGTCGCCAAGGAGGCCGGCGTGCCCCTGGTGATCGACAACACCGTCGCGACGCCGTACCTGCAGCGCGCGAAGGACTTCGGCGCCGACATCGTGGTGCACTCCGCCACCAAGTTCCTCGGTGGCCACGGCACCTCTCTCGGCGGCGTCGTCGTCGACCTCGGCACCTTCGACTTCACGGCGGAGCCCGAGCGCTGGCCCCAGCTGACGCAGACGTACCCTCGCGTTCCGGACGGCAGCCTCGTGGAGCGCTTCGGCGAGACAGGGTCCCCGTACATCGCGCTGGTCAAGACCAAGTACGTGCACGACCTGGGCCCGTCGCTGTCGGCCTTCAACGCCTTCCAGCTGCTCCAGGGTCTCGAGACCCTCGACCTGCGCATGGAGCGGCACACCGCGAGCGCCCTCACGGTCGCCCGCTTCCTCGAGACCCACCCCGCCGTGTCGCGCGTGCACCACCCGGGGCTGGAGTCGAGCCCGTGGCACGCGCAGGCCGCGGCGTACCTCCCCCACGGCGTGAGCTCGGTTTTCGCGTTCGACCTGCCCGCCACGGGCGATGCCGAGGCGGACTTCCGGCTCGTCGAGGCGTTCATCTCGCGCCTGCAGGTGATCCGCCTCGTGGCGAACATCGGCGATGCGCGCAGCCTGGTCGCGCACCCCTCGTCGATGACGCACAGCCACATGTCGCCGACGCAGCTCGCCGAGGCGCACATCAGCCCGACCACGGTGCGCCTGTCGATCGGCCTGGAGGACGCCCGCGACATCGTCGACGACCTCGCCCGCGCACTCGACCAGATCCCGGTTGCCGAGAGCCGCATCGAACTCGCGGAGAGCGTCGCCCGCTAGCCGTGATCGCCCGCGCGCCGAGCCCTTGACCCGGCCGGGCGCGGTCGGTAGTTTCACGGCCATGGCGCGGTCTCTGGGGAGCCTGGCCGTACTCTCGCTCGTCATCATGCTCGCTGCGTGCACACCCGCAGCAGGCGACACCGCTGCGCCCTCGTCATCGCCCGAGACGCCGACGGCATCGGCCACGCCCACGCCGACCGGCCCCCGCATCGACGGGGAGTGGATCGTGGATCTTGCGGACCCTGATCCGGGCTGCATCATGGCGCTCGGCTATCGCCACCTGACGGTCGCCGCCGGCACGGGGAGTCTCGATACCGGCGTGACGCCGCTGATCGGGCCCGTCGAGCTGCAGGGCGACGCCGTCACGATTCACCTCGAGCGCACGACGCCGGCCAAGGATGCGATCGACATCACCGCGACATTCGGTCAGGACGGGGTCGTCCGCGGAACGGGCGAAGCCGGCGGCATCCATCCGGGCGGGACGAATGGCTACGCCTGCACGATCCCTCTCTCGCTCGTGCCCGCCGGCGCCCCCGCCGACATGCCCGCCTTCGACACCATCGACGGAACATGGTGCGACGCTCGCGACCAGACCAGCTGCATGACCATCGCCGACGGCACGGTCGCCTACCTGGACGACCCGCCCGACTCGAAGCTCGACAACCCGACTTTCGGCGGCTTCGGCGATCCCTGCTATCAGTCGGCGATCTCGCCGATGGACCCGAACGGCGGCGGCGGCTCCGCCCTCTACTACTGCCCGAAGGGGTATGCGATCCAGCCCGGTGGCGGCGGTGTGGAAGGCGAGATCATCGCCGAGCACGACAACATCGCCTTCGATCGGCTGTACGGCACGCAGAACCCGCCCTACCTGGGTGTGTACTTCCGCACCGAGGATCTCGCCGCCGCGCTGCAGCAGTAGACGGCCTCATCCGGGCACCGGGGGCATCGCGCCGCTAGCCTCGTTCCATGACCTCCCGCTCCTCCCCCCGTTGGGCGATCCTCGGACCGGGCGGCATCGCCCGTGCGTTCACCAGCGACCTGCGCACCGCAGGACTCGACGTCGCCGCCGTGGGTTCGCGGCGCCGCGAGACGGCCGAGGCGTTCGCCGCCGACTTCGGCATCCCGCGCGCCCACGGCTCGTACGAGGACCTCGTCGCCGATCCCGACGTCGACATCGTCTACATCGCCACGCCGCATCCGATGCACGCCGCGAACGCGCTCCTCGCCCTCGAGGCGGGCAAGCACGTGCTGGTCGAGAAGGCGTTCACCCTCAACGCGGCGGAAGCCGTGGCGGTGCGCGACGCGGCAGCGCAACGCGGACTCCTCGCGATGGAGGCGATGTGGACGCGGTACCTGCCGCACATGGTCCGCATCCGCGAACTCGTGGAGTCGGGCGCGCTCGGTGAGATCCGCGCGGTCACCGCCGACCACACCCAGCTGCTCCCCTCCGACCCGGCGCACCGCATCAACGCGCTGGAACTCGGCGGCGGCGCCCTCCTCGACCTCGGGATCTACCCGGTCTCGTTCGCATGGGACATCCTCGGCGAGCCGCTGTCGATCGCGGCGGCCGCACGCATCGGCGATGCCGGGTCCGACACCGAGGTGGCGACGATCATGACGCACGCGTCGGGTGCACTGTCGACCTCGATCTCCGCATCCCGCGGCGCCGGCCCCAACACCGCGACGATCATCGGCACCGAGGCCCGCATCGATATCGACAGCGTCTGGTACTCGGCCACCTCGTTCCGCCTCGTCAGCCCCGACGGCACGGTGATCGAGGAGTTCCGCTCCGACATCGACGGCCGCGGCATGCAGTACCAAGCGCTCGCTGCCGAGCGGTACCTCGCCGAGGGCCGCACCGACTCCGACGTGCTCCCGATCGACGAGACCGTCGCGATCATGGCGACACTCGACGAGATCCGCGACCTCGTCGGCGTCCACTATCCCGGTGAGGAGTGACATGCCCGATCTGCTGAGCCCCCGCGTGGCGGTGTACCTGGACTTCGACAACATCGTGATGTCCTGGTACGACCGCGTGCACGGCAAGAACTCCTACTCGCGCGACCGTCAGAAGATCGCGACGGATGCCTCGGACCCCGAGATCGCCGAGCGCCTGGCCGCCGCGACGATCGACGTCGGCGCCATCATCGACTACGCGACGTCGTTCGGCACCCTGGTGCTCACCCGGGCGTACGCGGACTGGTCGGCGCCGGTCAACGCGGAGTACCGCTCGCAGCTCGTGGCGCGCGCCGTCGACCTGGTGCAGCTCTTCCCCGCGGCCGCCTACGCGAAGAACGGCGCCGACATCCGCCTCGCCGTGGACACCGTCGAGGACATGTTCCGCCTCCCCGACCTCACGCACGTCGTGATCGTCGCCGGCGACTCCGACTACGTGCCGCTCGCCCAGCGCTGCCGCCGCCTCGGCCGCTTCGTCGTGGGAGTGGGCGTCGCAGGATCGACCGCGAAGTCCCTCGCCGCGGCGTGCGACCAGTTCGACTCGTACGACGCACTTCCGGGTGTGGCGGCTCCGCCGACGGGGAAGAAGGATGCCGCGCCGCAGCGTGCGTCCGGCAGCCGGCGCTCGAGGAAGGCCGCCGTCGACCCGACCGAGTCGCTCCTCGAGCGCGCGCTGCGTCTCGAAAGCGACAAGGAGGGCGTGGAGTGGCAGCACGCCTCGGCGGTGAAGAGCCTCATCAAGCGGCTCGACCCGTCGTTCAGCGAGAAGGCCCTCGGGCACAAGAGCTTCTCGGAGTTCGTGAAGGCCCACCCCGGCGTCGCCGAGGTCGACGAATCCGGAAACATCGTCCTCATCCGCCTGGCCGCCGACCGGCGCTAGTCAGGCGGGCGCGACGCGGGCGAGGAACTCGCGCATCCCGGCGTTGAAGGCCTTCGGCTGCTCGATGTTGGCGGCGTGCCCGTCCCGGGCGATCACGGCCGACTCGCCCCGCGTCGCGAGCGCCGCCGATGCTGCGGCGTGGGAGCTCGGCCAGAACTCGCTCTCGGCGCCGGCGACGAACAGCACCGGCACATCGGTCGCGGCGATGACCTGGCGCCAGTCCGCCTTGGCGTGGTCGTTCAGGAGCGCGAGCTCGCCGTGGGTGAACTCCCGTTCGGCGCCTTTCATGGCGCGCAGCAGTCGCACGAGTCTCCTTCCCCGCCGCAGCATCGGGGTGCCGTGCCCCGTGTCGGGGATGCCTTCGGCGAAGTAGGTGTCGACGTTGCCCTCGGTGTACCCGTAGAACCCGTGCGGCCAGTCGGGGATGTTGAGCATCTTCGGCGTCTGGTCCACGCTCACCACCGCGGCGACCTGGCCGTCGCCCTCCTGCCCGAGTGCGACCAGATCGTGCTGGCGCCCATCGACCCGCCGACGAGCACCGCGCCGCGGAGATCCAGTGCCTCGAGGAGGTTGCTGACGTCCCGCCCTCTGCGAGCCATGTCGACACCCGATGACGGGCGTTCGGCGGCGCCGTGCCCGCGGAGGTCGACGGCGAGCACACGGTACCCGGCGCGCTCCAGTTCCGGCAGCTGGTAGGTCCAGCTCGAGGCGGGGGCTTTGAAGCCGGCGAGAAGCACCAGCGGGCGGCCCGCAGGATCGCCGGACTCTCCGTACTCCAGCCGGACACCGTCGTCGGCGCGGATCGAAGGCATGTCATTCTCCGTTCGGGAAGGCCTTGCCGGGGTTGAGGATCGACGTCGGGTCGAGCGCGTCCTTGATCGCGCGGTGCAGGCGCAGCACCGCCGGGCTCAGCTCCGCCGCCGCACCCGGCAGCTTCAGCAGCCCGACGCCGTGCTCGCCGGTCACCGTGCCGCCGAGGGCGCGGCAGTCGTCGACGATGCGATCGAACGCGACCTTCGCCCGCGCTTTCGCATCGTCGTCGCCCTCCGGCGCGATGATCAGCGGATGCAGGTTGCCGTCGCCCGCGTGGGCGATGTTCGCGATCACGACGCCGGCGTCCGACGCGGCGGCCTCGATGCGCGCCAGCATCTCGGGCACCGCCGCACGCGGTACGCAGATGTCCTCGGTCAGCACCGGACCGAGCCGCTCGAGCGCGGGATAGGCGAGCCGACGGGCGGTGAACAGCCGGTCGACCTCATCAGGGTCGGCGGCGCGCTCCACGCGGCTGCCGCCCGCCGTGCGGAACAGCTCTTCGATGCCTGCGGCGAGCTCCTCGCCACGGGCGCCGGCTTCGTCGACCTTCGCCAGCAGCAGCGCCGACGCGTCCTCGGGCAGATCCCAGCCCTGCCACTCGGCGACGGCGTGCAGGCACGTGCGGTCGATGAGTTCGAGGGCCGAGGGCACGATGCCCGCCTCGGTGACGGCGGCGACCGCGCGGCCGGCATCCGTCAGCGTCCGGAAGTAGCCCACCACCGCCCGCTCCTCGCGACCGCCGAGCGGCCGGAGCTTCAGCGTGACGTCGACGATGATGCCGAGCGTGCCCTCCGAGCCGACGAAGAGGCCTGCCAGATCGTAGCCGGTGACCCCCTTCGCCGTGGTGCGTCCGAGCTTCGCCACGCTCCCGTCGGCGAGCACGACGGTCATGCCGAGCACATAGTCGCGCGTCACTCCGTATTTGACGCAGCAGATGCCGCCGGCGTTCGTCGCGACGTTCCCGCCGATCGTCGAGATCGCCTGGCTCGCGGGGTCCGGCGGATACCAGAGCCCTGATCCCGCGACATGCCGGCGCAGGTCGTCGTTGAGCACGCCCGCCTCGACCACCGCATACCGCTCGGCGACGTTCACCTCGGTGATCCGGGTCATGCGCTCCAGCGAGAGGACGAGGCATCCGTCCGTCGCATTCGCGCCTCCCGAGAGCCCCGTGCCGGCACCGCGAGGCACGATCGGCACGCCGTGCGCGGCGGCGGTGCGGACTGTCGCGACGACGTCGTCGATGGACGCTGCGAACACGGCGGCGGCGGGCATCGCGTAGTCGGCCCACTCGGCGTCATCGTGGCTCAGACGGTCGCGCGTCTCGTCGTCCGTCACGACGGTGTGCGGGGGCAGTGCGGCGCGGAGCGCCTCGACGACGGTGTGCATGGCGTACCGATGCTAATGCGTGCCGCGGAGGCCGCGTCCGCAGCGCGGCCTGATCCCACAGCCGACCTGGGAAATCGGCCGTGGGATACAGTGTGACCTGTGGCACGCCGTCAAGCCCCGCCGGGCTCGCAGACCTCGCTCCGCGAGGCCAATCGCGCGCGTGTCATCGAGTCGCTGAAGCGCCATGGCCGCCTCACCCAGATCGAGCTCGCCGGCAGCACGGGCCTCTCACCCGCCACCGTCTCGAACATCGTCAAAGAGCTGACCGCGTCGGGCCTCCTGCATACGTCGTTCACGACGAGCAGCGGACGCCGCGCGACCCTCGTGTCGCTCGCCCGCCGTCTCGGACTCGTGGCGGGCGTCCACTACAGCTCCCGCCACCTGCACATCGCGATCGCCGACACCGCGCGCACCATCGTGACGCAGTCGTCGCTGCCGCTCCCCCTCGACCACCGCCACGACTCCGAGCTCGACCGCCTCGCACTGCTGCTCGGCGACATGATGGAGTCCCTCGGCGGGTCCATCTCCGACCTCCTCGGCGTCGGCCTGGCCCTTCCGGCGCCCATCGACCCCCGCACGGGGATGGTGTCGACGCCGGGTCTGCTGCGCGGCTGGGAGAACGTCGACGTGGCCGAGAGCCTGGCGATCCGCATCGGCCGCCCGGTGCACGTCGACAGCGAGGCGAACCTCGGCGGACTCGCCGAGGCCCGCGAGGGCAACGGGCGGTCTGCGGCATCGTCGGTGTTCATCCGCGTGGGCCACACGATCAGCGCCGGCCTCGTCGTGAACGGCGACCTCTTCCGCGGCGTCAACGGCAAGGCGGGCCAGATCGGCCACGTGACGCTCGACGAGAACGGCCCCATCTGCCGCTGCAGCAATCGCGGATGCCTCGAGACCTACGCCGGCGGACCGGCACTGCTGTCGCTCTTCCCGCCGAGCGAAGGCATGCACCGCCTCGGGGACCTGCTGCACGCGGCCGAACTCGGTGACGGCGCCGCACGCCGCGTGATCGCCGACGCCGGCCGCCATATCGGCATCGCCGCAGCGAGCCTGTGCAACCTGTTCGACCCCGAGATCATCGTCGTCGGCGGCGAGCTCGGCCAGGCCGGCGAGATCCTCATGGCCCCGATGCGTCACTCGCTCGAGCGCACCGCCCTCCCGTCGGCCGACGGTCTCCCCGAGATCGTGGGCGCGTCGTTCGGGGAGTGGGCCGAGACGCGCGGCGCCATCGCGATCGCCCTCGACCACGTCACGGTCGACGCCCAGCTTCCGACTGCACCGTCTCTGCCCATCACCGCATAGGCTCGTCCGATGCCCCGTACGCGACTGGATCGGCCGCGACGGCGCCCGAGCGGGCGTCGCGCGCTGGCGGCAGCATCCGGTGTCCTCCTCGCCGCAGCGATGCTGTCGGCGTGCTCCGGCGCACCCGCGCCGGGCGGGACCCCCTCCGACGACACGATCGCGCTGCTGCTGCCCGACGCGAAGACCGCACGGTACGAGACGTTCGACCGGCCGATGTTCGAGGCCCGGGTCGCCGAGCTCGGCGACTACGAGGTGCTCTACGCCAACGCCGACCAGGACGCCGCGAAGCAGCAGCAGCAGGCGGAGTCGGCGCTGACCGCCGGTGCCGGGGTGCTCGTACTCGACCCGGTCGACGCGAACGCCGCCGTGAGCATCGTGAGCTCGGCGAACGCCAAAGGCGTGCCCGTGATCTCGTACGACCGGCTCATCGCCGGCGGCGACCTGGCGTACTACATCTCGTTCGACAACGAGAAGGTCGGGGTGCTCCAGGCCACCGCGTTCGTGGAGGGCGTGGACGCGGAGGACGAGGGCAGCGGCATCCTGATGGTCAACGGCTCCCCCACCGACAGCAACGCGGCGCTGTTCAAGCGCGGCGCCCACAGCATCATCGACGGCAGCGGTCTGCGCGTGCTCGCCGAATACGACACCCCCGGGTGGAACCCCGAGAAGGCGCAGGAGTGGGTGTCGGGCCAGATCGCCCAGCACGGCGGCGCCATCGCCGGCGTGTACGCGGCGAACGACGCGACGGCGGGCGGCGCCATCGCGGCGCTGCGGGTCGCCAACGTCGATCCCCTCCCGATCGTGACGGGCCAGGATGCCGAGCTGTCGGCGATCCAGCGCATCCTCACCGGCGACCAGTACATGACCGTCTACAAGGCGATCAAGCCGCAGGCCGAACTCGCCGCCGAGGTCGCGGTCAAGCTGCTGCACGGCGAGAAGGTCAGCGCCCCGCTCCAGATCCAGGGGACGCCCGCCACTCTGCTCGACCCGGTGGCCGTGACGATCGACGACATCATGGACACCGTCGTGGCCGACGGGTTCTGGACCGTCGAAGACATCTGCACCCCGGCGTACGCGGATGCGTGCGAAGCGGCGGGCATCGGGTAGGGTCCTGACTCTGACAGGGGTCGGCTGGGGATCGATGAGGACGAGGCGAGGATGTCGATGACGCACCCGCGGGCGGGACGCCCGCGCGAACGCGTACTGACGATGCGCGGCATCGGCAAGCGCTTCGGCGCGGTCAAGGCGCTCACCGACGTCGACTTCTGGGTCAACGAGGGCGAGGTCGTCGCCCTCGTCGGCGACAACGGCGCCGGCAAGTCGACGCTCGTGAAGGTGCTCGCCGGTGTGCACCCGCCCGACAGCGGGTCGATCGAGTTCGACGGCGAGCCGGTGGGCATCGACACGCCGGCCGACGCCCAGGAGCTCGGGATCGAGACGATCTTCCAGGACCTCGCCCTGTGCGACAACCTCGACGTCGTCGCCAACCTGTGGCTGGGCCGGGAGCTGCGCGACGGTGCGACGCTCGACGAGGTCGACATGGAGCAGCGCACCTGGACCCTGCTGCGCGAACTCTCGGCCAAGATCCCGTCGGTGCGCGTGCCCGTCGCCTCGCTCTCCGGCGGCCAGCGCCAGACCGTCGCGATCGCACGGTCGCTCATCGGCGAGCCCCGCGTCGTCATCCTCGACGAGCCGACCGCCGCGCTGGGCGTGGCGCAGACCGCCGAGGTGCTCAACCTCATCGAGCGCCTGCGCGAACGCGGGCACGGCGTCATCCTCATCAGCCACAACATGGCCGACGTCATGGCGGTCGCCGACCGTGTGGTGGTGCTCCGCCTGGGCCGCAACAACGGCGTCTACAACGTCGCCGACGTCACGAGCGAGACGCTCATCGCGGCCATCACCGGTGCGGTCGATCACTCGGCCACCCGACGCGCACCGGAGCGGACGGATGCTGCGGCCCCGCCGCCGCCCGCCGGTCCGTCTCTCGACGAACCGCCGCTGGACGAGCACACCGCCGGCGGCACCGTGATCCGCATGCCCCGCGCCGGCTCCCGCAGGCCCCGCCCGCGCGGGGACGGGTCCCGATGAGCCTCCACGGCGACGAGCGCCTCGCGGATGCGACCGTGGACGAACGGCTCCTGAGCGGGAGCGGCCTCCGGCACGCGGCCGAGGCGTTCGTGTCGCGAGTCCGCGGCGGCGACCTGGGCGCGCTGCCCGTCGTGCTCGGCATCGCGGTGATCTGGACCGTGTTCCAGCTCCTCAATCCCGTGTTCCTCTCCAGCGAGAACCTCGTCAACCTCACGATGCAGTGTGCGGCCATCGGCACGATCGCACTCGGGGTCGTGGTCGTCCTGCTCGTCGGAGAGATCGACCTCTCGGTCGGCTCGGTCTCGGGCCTCGGCGCCGCCGTGCTGGCTGTGACGTTCGTGCAGCTGCAGTGGAACCTCGTCCTGTCGCTGATCGCGGGCATCGCGATCGGCTGCCTCGTCGGGCTGCTCTACGGCTTCCTATACACGAGGTTCGGGCTGCCGAGCTTCGTCATCACGCTCGCCGGTCTGCTCGGCTTCCTCGGGCTGCAGCTGTGGGTGCTCGGCGAGACCGGATCGATCGCGATCCCGTTCGACTCGTGGCTCGTGCAGTTCGCGCAGCAGATGTTCCTCCCGGTGTGGGCGTCGTACGTCGTCGCGGTCCTCGCGGCGGGCGCCTTCGCCTGGTCGCTCCTCCGCCGGTCACGACGGCGCGCTGCGGCGAACCTGGTGAGTCAGAGCTACGGCGAGATCGCCCTGCGAAGCGGGGTGCTGCTCGCCTTCCTTCTCGTGGCCACCTGGTACCTCAATCTGTACCGGGGCGTCGGCGTCATGTTCCTGTTCTTCCTCGGGCTGGTGGTCGCGATGAACTTCGCCCTCACCCGGACCCGCTGGGGGCGCGCGGTCTACGCGGTCGGCGGGTCCGTCGAGGCGGCGAGGCGCGCCGGCATCAGAGTGGACCGCATCTACCTCTCGGTCTTCGCGATGTGCTCCACGCTCGCCGCGGTCGGCGGCATCCTTGCAGCCGCACGGCTGGCTTCCGCGAACCAGAGCTCGGGGACCGGAGATGTGAACCTCAACGCGATAGCCGCCGCCGTCATCGGCGGCACGAGCCTCTTCGGCGGGCGCGGATCGGCGTATTCTGCGCTCGTCGGCATCATCGTGATCCAGTCGATCTCGTCGGGGCTGACACTGCTCAACCTCGACTCGTCGGTGCAGTTCATGGTCACCGGCGTCGTGCTCGTACTCGCCGTGATCGTCGACTCGCTGTCGCGCCGCACGCGCGCCGCGACCGGTCGAGCCTGAGCGCTTCACCACGCGCGCTGTCTTCACTTGACGAACGCTCTCAGCGGGAGTACAGGTTCTGACGTGGCTTTGCCTACGCGAAAACAGCGGTTTTCATTCGCTTCGTATGCATTCTGCACGGTAAACGCTCTCTACGTGCCGTGCGCACGGGTCCGCGCCGCGCACGATGCGGGGCGTTGCCAAAGCGTTATGTTCAAGACTTGACGATAAGAATCCATGTCGTCGATGATCGCATCAGCGCGATGAACGCCAGGGACGATCCTGGGGACTCGCCCGCTTCAATGACGAAAGGCAAGAGATGAAGAAGTCTTCGATCCTCGCCGTGGCCGCCCTCACGGGCGCCGCCGCGGTGATGCTGGCCGGCTGTTCCAGTGGGGGCAACGGCGACGGCGGCTCGACCGAGGGTGGCGGCGACGCCGCGAGCCGCGCGTGCGTGATCCTGCCTGACGCGGCCTCGTCGCCGCGCTGGGAGAACTTCGACCGCAAGTACCTCCAGGAGGGCCTGGAGGCGGCCGGGTTCGATGCCGACATCCAGAACGCGCAGGGTGACGTCAACAAGTATTCGACGATCGCCGACCAGCAGCTCACGCAGGGCTGCGGCGTCATGCTCCTCGTCGACTATCAGGGCGCTGCCGAGGCGGTCGCGACGAAGGCCAAGGCGGAGGGCATCCCGGTCATCGCCTACGACCGTCCCTTCACCGGTGCGGACTACTACGTGTCGTTCGACAACACCGAGGTCGGACGCCTGGAGGGCCAGACCGTGCTCGACGGTCTCGAGACCGCGGGCAAGGACCCTGCCACCGCGATCGTCGTCTACATGGGCGGCGACCCGACCGACGGCAACGCGGCGATGTTCCACGACGGCGCCGTCGAGGTCATGGAGGCTGCCGGCATCAAGGCGGCCGCCGAGCCTCCCGGGGTGTGGGACCAGGCCAAGTCGCAGACCAACTTCGAGCAGGCGCTGACCTCGCTCGGCGGCAAGGTCGACGGCGTCTGGGTCGCGAACGACACCAACGCGGCCGGCGTCATCAAGGTCCTGCAGGACAACAACCTGACCGGCGTCGCCGTGTCGGGCCAGGACGCGAACGTCGCGGGCCTGCAGAACATCCTGCTCGGCTGGCAGACCGCCACGGTCTACAAGCCGGTCAAGGATGAGGCCACCGCCGCTGTCGACACCGCCGTCTCCCTGCTCAAGGGCGAGGACGTCACCGCGCAGGCCAAGCTCGATGACGGCACGCCCTACATCCAGGTCACGCCGATCCTTGTCGGACCGGACAAGGTCAAGGACGTCGTCGCCGCCGGTGACGCCGACTACGACGATGTCTGCACGCCTGACGTGATGGCAGCCTGCGAGCAGTACGGAGTGACTGCCCAGTAATGGAGCAGTCTGCGGACTGAGCCGCAAGGGGCGTCGCGCCGCACGGCGTGACGCCCCTTCGCGCCGGACCATGGCATTCCCAAGGAAGCGAGCATGTCAGACACAATCACCACCCCGGCCACCGCGGTCGGCGCCGAGCCGATCATCCAGCTGGTCGGCGTCAAGAAGTCCTTCGGGCCGGTCAGCGTCCTGAAGGGCGTCGACCTGAAGGTCCACCCCGGCAAGGTCACCGCCCTGGTGGGCGACAACGGCGCCGGCAAGTCCACGCTCATCAAGGGCCTCGCGGGCGTCCAGCCCTACGACGAGGGCGAAGTCCTGATCGACGGCCAGCACCGCGACCTGCACGCGCCCCGGGACGCTTCGGGCCTCGGCATCGAGGTCGTCTACCAGGACCTCGCGCTCTGCGACAACCTCGACATCGTGCAGAACATGTTCCTCGGCCGCGAGGAGCTCTCCTTCGGCACCTTCGACGAGGGCCGCATGGAGAAGGAGGCCTCCGACACGCTGCGGTCGCTCTCGGTCCGCACCGTGAAGTCGGTGCGGCAGAAGGTGTCCAGCCTGTCGGGCGGCCAGCGCCAGACCGTGGCGATCGCCCGTGCCGTGCTCAAGAAGGCGCGAGTCGTGATCCTCGACGAGCCGACCGCCGCCCTCGGCGTCGCGCAGACCGAGCAGGTGCTGAACCTCGTGAAGCGCCTTTCCGAACAGGGCGTCGCGGTGATCCTGATCAGCCACAACCTCGCCGACGTGTTCGAGGTCGCCGACGACATCGCCGTGCTGTACCTCGGCCAGATGGTCGCGCAGATCCCGACGTCCTCGACCACCCGCGACGACGTGGTCGGCTACATCACCGGCACCAAGACACCCGCCGGCGTCTCGATCCTCGACACGTCGACCGTTCGCACCGAAGGAGGCGCGGAATGAGCAGCAACGTCACCCGCACCGAGGCCGCTCCCGACCCACTCGCCAGCGACATGATCGGCAGCGGCGTCGAAGGCGGTGTCGGCGACCAGATCCGCGCGTGGTGGCAGCGTGTGCGCGGCGGCGACATGGGCGCCCTCCCCGCGATCGGCGGCCTCGTCGTCCTCGGGGCACTGTTCTCGATCCTCAGCCCGTTCTTCCTCACCGAACGCAACTTCGCGAACCTGCTCAACCAGGCCGCCACGCTCGTCGTGCTCGGCATGGCGCTCGTGTTCGTGCTGCTGCTCGGCGAGATCGACCTGTCGGCCGGTGTCACCGGCGGCGTCGGCATGGCGCTGTTCGTCGTGCTGAACGCCCAGTTCGGCATCCCGTGGCCGCTCGCGCTGCTGATCGGGTTCGGGTTCGGGTTCCTCACCGGCGCCTTGATAGGTTTCTTCGTCGCGAGAGTCGGCATCCCGTCATTCGTCGTGACATTGGGCTTGTTCCTGGGCTTCCAGGGGCTCGCGCTGGTGATCATCGGCCCGGGCGGCCTGTTCCGTCTCGAGGTGCCCGAGCTCATCGCGCTGCAGAACGGCAACCTGCCGGTGTGGGGCGGATGGGTCATGCTCGTGATCATGCTCGCGATCTCGGCCGGCACGTCGTTCTGGGATCGCGCCCGCCGCACCCGCGCCGGCGTACCCAACCGCGCGCTCTCGATGGTGTGGATCAAGCTCGCCGCGATCGCGGTCATCGGCGGAGTGGTCGTGTACGTGCTCAACCAGAACCGCGGGCAGTCCGTGGTCGAGGTTGCGGGCGTGCCGATCGTCGTGCCCGTCGTGCTCGTGATCCTGTGGATCGGCACCTTCCTGCTCGACCGCACCAAGTTCGGCCGGTACATCTACGCCATCGGCGGCAACGCCGAGGCCGCACGCCGCTCCGGCGTGAAGGTGCGCTGGATCAAGTGGTGGGCGTTCGTGATCTGCTCCAGCCTCGCCGTCTTCTCGGCGCTGCTGAGCGTCGCGCGCGTGGGTTCGGTCGACGCGACAGTCGGCCGCGACATCGTCCTGTCGGGCGTCGCCGCGGCGGTCGTCGGCGGCGTGAGCCTGTTCGGCGGCAAGGGCCGTCTGATGCACGCCGCGATCGGCGCCCTCGTCATCGCGACGATCACCAACGGCCTCGGCCTGCTCAACCTCCCGGCCGGCATCAACCTGCTGGTCACGGGCGGCGTGCTGATCCTCGCTGCGACCGTCGACGCCCTCTCGAGGGTGCGGTCGGGCGGCGCGCGGTAGCGTCGCGACGGCATGCGAAGAGCGCCGGGTGGTGGGCCCACGCGCCCAGAGGCTCCGCGCGGCGCGCCAGCGCCGCGTGGAGGGGGCGTGGGGAGACTCCACCCGGCGCTCTTCGTCATCCGGAGGTGCGCGCCGCGATCACCTCGTCGACCCACGCCGGCACGAGATCGCTCGCCAGGCCTGCCCGCGCCTGGTCGAACGGCACGGCGGGGTCGCTGGGCTCGAGGTTCAGCTCGACGGTGCGTGCCCCGAACGCGGCCGCCAGCGCGACGTATCCCGCGGCCGGATACACCTCCCCCGACGTGCCGATCGAGACGAACACGTCGCACGCGACGACGGCCTGCTCGATGCGATCGAGCTCGTACGGGATCTCGCCGAACCAGACCACGTCGGGGCGCAGCATCCGTTCTCCACAGACCGGGCAGGCGGGGCGGTCGACGAGGTCGTCGTCCCACTGGGGGCGGGATCCGCACGCGAGGCAGAGCGCGCGGCGCAGCTCGCCGTGCATGTGCACGAGGTTGCGGGTGCCGGCGCGCTCGTGCAGGTCGTCGACGTTCTGCGTGACCACGAGCAGCTCGTCGCCGATGGCGCCCTCCAGCCGGGCGAGCGCGCGATGCGCCGTATTGGGAACGACGGATGCCACGGCCCGGCGTCGGGCGTCGTAGAACGCCTGGACGAGGTCGGGGTCGCGCTCGAAGCCCTCCGGCGTCGCGACGTCTTCGATGTCGTGCCCCTCCCAGAGCCCGTCGGCCCCGCGGAACGTGGGCACGCCGCTCTCGGCCGAGATGCCGGCGCCGGTCAGCACGACGATGCGGGTCATCGCACGGTGCCGGGCGCGACGTGCGACAGCACGCGCTCCCAGACGTCGGCCAGGATGAGCCGCGCCTCGAGGTCGTCGGTCCGCGGCACCATCTCCACGCGCGCCGACGACAGGTGGTTCTTGAACCACTGCGCCGCGCCCGACGGGGCGGTCGGATCCGCCTGGCCGTTCATGAGGAGCGTCTTCGCGGCGATGCGGTCGAGGACCCCGGCGACCTCGCTCGCGCCGAGCTCGGACTCGGGTCGGGGGACGGCGACGAGCGCCAGCCTGTCGACGCCCTCGCCGAGATGGGCCGCGACCAGGATCGCGAGCTCGCCTGCCTCGCCGACTCCCACCAGACCGACCGGGCGACCGTGCGACTCCTCCGCGACGAACCGCGCGATGACGCTCGCGGTCGCTTCTGCAGGGGTCGCGCCGCGGTACGCGGCGGGGTCGTCGATGTCGTCGACGGTGAGCCCCACCGCGACGATCCTCGCGTCACGCCGTGCGGTGGCATCGGGGCGTGGATCCGACAGGGTCGAGACCCCCGAACGAAGCAGCACCACGGTGCGCTCCGCCCCGGGCGCGCCGAAGCTGCGGTTCTCGTACGAGGCGTCGGGCGCGGGTCCCTTGGTCATGGCGAAATCCTACGAGCCCTTGCGGTGAGGTGGGCTTCGGCCACGCGAAGTGCGTGAGACCACATCCGGCCGCCGAGACCCCGGGGTGTCCCCAGGGTCTCGGCGGCCGATCGTGGTCTCACGCCGAGGAGCGGAACGTCAGGCCATCAGCGGGATGGCGCCGACCAGCACGCCGACCGCGAGCATCGCGAGCGACACGATCGTGGCGCGCCACAGCACCTTCTTGTGGTGGTCGCCGAGGTTCACGCTCGCCAGCGAGACCAGGAGGAGGATCGCCGGCACCAGCGGGCTCTGCAGGTGCACCGGCTGGCCGGTGATCGAGGCCCGCGCCATCTCGACCGGCGCGATCCCGAAGTGCTCCGCACTCTGGGCGAGCACCGGCAGGATGCCGTAGTAGAACGCGTCGTTCGACATGAAGAACGTGAACGGGATCGACAGGATGCCGGTGATCACGGCGAGGAACGGGCCGAGCGAGGCCGGGATCACGGTGGTGATCCAGGTGGCCATGGCGTCGACCATGCCCGTGCCGTTCAGCACACCGACCAGCACGCCCGCGGCCAGCACCATCGACACCACGCCGACGATGCTCGGGGCGTGCGCGACGATCTCGTCGGCCTGGCTCTTGAGCTTTCGGAAGTTGACCACCAGCGCGATGGCGGCGCCGACCATGAAGACGTACGCGAGCGGGAAGATGTCGAGGACCAGCAGCACCATCACCACGAGCGTGAGCGCCAGGTTGAACCAGATCAGCTTCGGCCGCAGCGTCGCGCGGTTCGGGTCGAGCATGGTGTCCGCCATCGCGGTGTCTTCCCGGTCCACCACCGCGGTCGCCGCGGGCACGCCGCCGTGACCGCCGGCGAGGGTGACGATGTTGCCGGTACGCAGCGTCGCACGGGCGCCCGGCTTCGTGTCGGCGCCGCGGAAGATCCGCGGGCCGGCGAGCGAGCCGCCGTCGCCGAGGCGCGAGGCGTCGATGCTGCCGATGCGCTTGCGCTCGGAAAGGCCGAGGAACCACGAGAACGTCAGCGCGATGACCAGGCCGGCCGCAAGGGACGGCAGCATCGGCACGAAGATGTCGGTCGGCTGCAGGCCCAGCGCTGTCGCTGCGCGCACGGTCGGACCACCCCACGGCACGATGTTGAGCGTCCCGTTCATGAGGCCCGCCACGCACGTGAGCACGACGGGGCTCATGCCCAGACGGAGGTAGATCGGCAGCATCGCGGAGGTCGTGATGATGAACGTCGTGGACCCGTCGCCGTCGAGCGACACCGCTCCGGCGAGGAGCGCCGTGCCCAGCACGACCTTCGCCGGGTCGTCGCCCAGCAGCCTCGTGATCGCACGGATGAGCGGGTCGAACAGCCCGACGTCGATCATGATGCCGAAGTACATGATCGCGAACATGAGGAGGGCCGCCGTGGGGGCCATGCTGCCGATGGCATCGATGATCATGTCGCCGAGCCCGAGCCCCGCGCCGGCGAACAGGCCGAACACCGTGGGCACGAGGATGAGCGCGACCATCGGCGTGAGCCGCCGCGTCATGATGAGCGCCATGAAGACGAGCACCATGGTGAAGCCGAGGGCGACCAGCACCCATTCGGGCGGGACGAAGGCCGTCGCGTAGCCTTCGTCGGCCTCGGCGGCCTGGAGGAGGAACGGTGCTGCCGCGTTCATGTCGACTCCTTCGTCGTGGGGTGCGTCAGGTCTCCCGCACCGTTTCGCGGTGCGTCTGAGAGAGGTTAGGGTCGAGCCCCGGATGGGCGCGCGGTAAGTCGCATTCCCTCGCGTTGTGCGCGTAGCGTGTGTTCTGCGCATTCTGCTCAGGCGCAGTCCGCTCACACACCCGGGAGGTGACATGCGCTTCGCGACACGGCTGCTGCTCGTGCAGCTGGCGACGGTCGCCGCCGTCGTCGCCGTGTGCGCGCTCGTCTTCGGATGGCTGGGCGTGCGCCAGCTGCGCGCGGAATCCGAGGCTGCCGCCCTCAACATCGCCCGCACCGTCGCGGAAGACCCCGACGTCAAGTCCCTCGTCGCCGAGTTCTCGGCGGACCCGGGAACTCCGGATGCCGCAGACCTCCGTGACGGTCCGCTGCAGCGAATCGCCACCGATGTCGCCGACCGCACCGACGCGCTGTTCGTCGTCATCACCGACGACCACGGCATCCGTCTCGCCCACCCGAATCAGGACCTGCTCGGCCAGGTGGTCTCGACGCCCTTCGCCGAGGTGCTCGAGGGCAACGAGGTGGTCGACTGGGAGGTCGGCACGCTCGGCGAGTCCGCGCGGGCGAAGGTGCCGATCTACGCCGATGCCGGGGGCGCCCCGACCGGCGAGGTCAGCGTCGGCTTCGAGCGCGCGAGCGTGTTCGACGACCTCCCCGCGCTCCTCACGACGATCGCGGTCGCCGCGCTCGGCGGAGTCGCACTGGCGACGCTGGCGACGCTGCTCCTGCGGCGGCGCTTCGAGCGGCTGACCCTCGGACTTCAGCCCGAGGAGCTCGTGGCCCTCGTCCAGAACCAGGCCGCGGTGCTCGAGGGCGTCGGGGACGGCGTGGTCGCCCTGGATCCCGACGGCGTCGTCCGCGTGTGCAACGAGGCGGCGGAGCGGATGCTGGGACTCGACGATCCCGTCGGCCGCCGGTTCAACGAGCTGGCGCTACCCGAAGACGTGCTCCGGGCCGTGCGCGAGGGCGCGACCGCCGTCGAGGCGGTCGTGGGCGACCGCGTGCTGTACCTCGACACGCGTCCGGTGCGCCGCGACGCCCGCGCGCTCGGTGAGATCGTCGTGGTGCGCGACCGCACCGATGTCGAGGCGCTCGCCGGGCGACTCGAGACCGTCCGCGCCATGACCGAGGCGCTCCGCGTGCAGCGCCATGAGTTCGCCAATCGTCTGCATGTCGCATCCGGGCTGATCGACGCCGACCGCGTCGACGAGGCGCGCGCGTTCCTCGGCGACCTCACCGAACGCGGAGCCGTCGATTTCGCCGTCGCCGGACTCGAGCGCGTTCCCGACGCATTCCTGCAGTCCCTCCTGGGGGCGACGGGCGCGGCGGCGCGGGAACGGGGCGTGAGCGTGCGGGTCTCCGATGACACTCTGCTGCTGAACGAGATCGCGCTGCCCGAGGACGTCGCGGCGATCCTCGGCAACCTCGTCGGCAACGCGGTGACGGCGGCGGTCGCCGGCGACGAACCCCGCTGGGTCGAGGTCGCGCTGCTCGGCGACGGCGATGAACTCGTGGTCACGGTCGCCGACTCGGGCGGCGGCATCCGTCCGATCGGAAGCGATCCGTTCGCCCGCGCCGGCTCTCGCTCGGCAGGCTCGGGCCCCGGCGACGCGGTGCACGGACACGGCTTCGGTCTGCCGCTGTCCCGAGACCTCGCCCGCCGGCACGGCGGCGACGTGTGGCTCATCGATGCCGGAGGCGACGGTTCGGGTGCCGTGTTCGGGGTGCGGCTTCCGGGCGCGCTGCGCACCGACGCCGCTGTCCCCCGAGAGGAGAATGCATGAGCCAGCCCATCCGCGTGCTCGTCGTCGACGACGACTTCCGCGTCGCCGGACTGCACCGCGACGTCGTGGCCTCCCGCGCCGGCTTCACCGCGCTGGACCCTGTGCATTCGCTCGGGGCCGCGCGCCAGGCCGTGCGCGCCCACACTCCCGACCTACTGCTCGTGGACGCGTTCCTCCCCGACGGCGACGGAGTCGAGTTCGTCGCGGGCGCCGACGTGGACGCATTCGTGCTGTCGGCTGCGACGGATGCCGCGACCGTGCGTCGCGCGCTGCGCGCGGGCGCACTCGCCTATCTGACGAAGCCGTTCGAGGCCCGCGTGCTGGCGGAGCGCCTCGACCGCTACGCGCGCATGCGGAATCTCCTCGCCACCGACCGCCCGCTCGAGCAGGAGCAGATCGACCGCGCCCTGACGATCCTCCACGGCTCTGGGGAACCTGCCACCGTCGCCCGATCCGCGACGGAGCAGCTGATCCTCGAGGGCCTCGGCGACGACGAGGCCTCCGCGGCCGAGGTCGCCGACCGGGTGGGCATCTCGCGCGCGACCGCGCAGCGCCATCTCGCCACGCTCGCCGCGCGCGGACAGGTCGAGGTGCGGCTGCGCTACGGCACCACGGGAAGACCCGAGCACCGGTACGTCGCCGCCCGCGGCTGACGGGGCGACGTCATCACCCTCGCAGGAGGGACCGGAGGGACTCGATCGTGTCGGCCTCGTCGGGGCGCTTGTCGGGGCGGTAGCCCTTCACCCGGGCGAAGCGCAGGGCGACTCCGCCGGGGTACCGCGTCGATCGCTGCACGCCGTCGATCGCGATCTCGACCACGGTCTCGGGCCGCACGTGCACGGCGTACGCCGAGCGGTGGGTCTCGATGGTCGGGAAGTGCTCGGTCTGCCACTTCAACGTCGCGTCGGTGAGGCCCTTGAACGTCTTGCCCACCATCACGAAGCCGCCCGGTTCGCCGAAGACCCCCTCCGGGTCGCGGGCGCCCAGATGCAGGTTGGACAGCTGCCCGGTACGACGGCCCGACCCCCACTCGACGGCGAGCACGACGAGGTCGTAGGTGAGCACCGGCTTGACCTTGAGCCAGCTCTTGCCGCGCCGCCCGGCGGCATACGGAGCGTCGAGCGCCTTGACCATGACGCCTTCGTGGCCCGCGGCGAGCGCCTGCCGCGAGAACTCCTCGGCCTCTGCCGGGTCGTCGGTGACGACGCCGGGCATGCGCGCGTCGCCGACGGCTCGATCAAGCAGCTCGAGCCGCGTCGCGAGCGGCTCGTCGATCAGATCGCGGCCGTCGAGATGGAGGATGTCGAAGAACCACGGCCTCAGCACCGTGGCCGCCGCGTCGTCGCCCATCGATCCGAATCGCGACATCGTGTCTTGGAACGGCCGCGGGCCACCGTCCTCGTCGAGCGACAGCGTCTCGCCATCGAGGATCATCCGCTCGGCCGGCAGTGCCCTCACCGCTTCGACGAGCTCCGGCACGCGGTGGGTGATGTCGGCGAGGCTCCGGGTGAAGACGCGAACGTCGTCGCCGTCGCGATGCACCTGGATGCGCGCCCCGTCCAGCTTGTATTCCACGGATGCTGCGGCCCCGAGCGTCGCGAGCGCCTCCGTCGTAGAGCCCGCCGTTGCAGCGAGCATCGGCAGCACGCCGCGCCCCACCTCGAGGCCGACCGCCGCGAGCTCGTCGGCGTCGCCGGCGAGCGCGATGCGCGCCGTCGCACCCAGGTCGCCGGACAGCATCGCTGCTCGCCGCACGACGGGCGCTTCGCGCTCGGACCCCTTCGCGATCGCATCGAGGAGCACACCCTCCAGCGCCCCGGTGCGCAGCTCGCCGATCATGACGCGCGCCAGGAAGTCCCACTCGTCGGCCGTTGCGGCGCCGGCGAGCGCATCGAGCTCGCCACGGCGCGCGAGCACCGAGCCCGCGCCGTCGGCCCCCGCCAGTCGGCTGAGGGATGCGTCGACATCGAGCACGGTCAGCGTCGGCGTCTCGGCATGGACGACGTCGAGGCCCATGAGACTCCGCCACCCGACGCCGAGCCGCCCCTGCCGCGGGTTGGCGGTGAGGAATCCGATGGCGGGAGCGATCTCGTCGGGCTGAAGCCCGCGCAGCACGGTGGCGAGGACGGCGATCTTGGCCAAGCGCGATGACGTCGCCGCGACCTCGCCCGTCGCGGTCACCAGCTCGTTCAGCAGCACACCGGCATTCTGGCATCGGCCCCCGACACATGTCCCCGGCTTGACGGCTAGCGCGTGACCGTCCTCAGCGCGGATTCCAGGTCACGGTGCGCGAACTCGTACCCGGCTGACAGAAGCACTTCGGGGGCGGCCCACCGGCTCTTGAGCACGAGCTCCGGTTCGGTGCGCAGCACCGCCATCGCCGGCTCCAACATGAAGCGGTAGGCGGGAAGACCGATCGGCTGCCCGACGAGGCGTCGGAGCGTCGCCATGAGCGTCCGGTTGTCGCTCGCCTCGGGAACCGCGAGGTTCACGGGACCGTCGATCTCGGACCGGTCGCGCACGAATCGCACCGCGCCGACGACGTCGTCGAGGTGGATCCAGCTGAAGCGCTGCCGCCCACCCGACCGGTGCCACGAGGCTCCGCCGTTGCCTGTCGGATGCGCACCGATCCCTCGGTACCGACGGTGCGCCCACCACCAGCCGTCGTACTGCGGGCCGCCGAGACCGAGCCGCGCGAGGCGCAGGAGCATGTTCGTCGCCGGGCCGTCGCCGATGACGATGGCCATCCGCAGCGCGACGCGACGCGTCGCCGGCAGATCGCCCGCGAAGAACTCGTCCTCCCAGTTCCGCGCGACGTCGACCGAGAATCCCACCCCGAGCTCGCCCTCGCCCTCGGTCTGCGCCCGGTCCATCGCGTAGCGATAGATGGTGGCGGTGCTGGCGTTGAGCCACAGCGGAGGCGGGGTGACAGCATCGGTCACCGCCTCGCGCAGCGTCTTCGTCGTCTCGATCCGCGATCGCAGGATCTCGTCGCGGTTCGCGTCGGTATAGCGGCAGTTGACCGACTTCCCGGCGAGGTTCACGAGCACGGCGACACCATCGATGAGAGCACGGATGCCGCGCCTGTCGTCCCACGTCGCGTCCGCGCCTGTCCGGCCGATGGTGCGGACGTCGTAGCCGTCCTCGGCGAAGGCGCGCAGGAGCGCCTGTCCGACGAAGCCGGACGCCCCCGCGACCACCGCGACGGGTCGGCTCACCGGCCGGTTTCCGAGGTGCCGCTGGTGCTCCACAGCCGGGCGATGGTCCGGGTCACGCGACGGCGTCCGCGATCGCGTCGATGAACCGGAGGTGGTCGTCGACGGTTCCCGACGTCGTGATGACGCGCAGCACGACCTCGTCGACGGCCGCGCGGTACGCGGCGATCCGGTCGCGCAGCTCCTCCGGACGGATCACGGTGTCCGCGGCGGCGACGCCCGACCGCGCGAAGTTCGCGGCATACGCCGGGTATGCCGCGTAGCGGGCGGTCTCCTCCTCGAGGGCGCGGAGCGCCGCAGGATCTGCGGCGGCGCGCACGTAGAGCGCGACGTGCGTGGCCGGTGCGATCTCCCGGGCCTGCGCCGCCTGTGTGGCAGCGACCTGCGGGGTGAGCCAGCTGAGCAGCAGCCCGTCGGACTCTGCCGCGGCCGCGCGGCGCATCTTCGGCCCCAGAGCGCCGACCACGACGCGGGCGCGAGTACGGGCGCGAAGGGCGGTGGCCGCATCCGTGACCCTCGCGACGGCTCCGGTGCGCAGCTGGCCCGAGCCGATGCCCAGCACGAGGCGGTCGGCCGGAAGCGCGTCGGCGCCCGCGAGGATGCCGTCGGGCGTGCGACGGTCGATCGGAAGCACTCCCGTGGCGAGCACGAGCCGCTCGGTCGCACCCGCAGCGGCCGCGAGCACGGCGAGTGCGTCGTGTCCGGGGGTGTCGTTCACCCAGAGCGCGTGGAGCCCGGCGGCCTCGGCGGCCGCCGCGACGCGCGCACCGACATCCGCGCCGGCTGCGGCGGCGATCCCGATCGACAGCACCGCCGTCATGCGACACTCGCGCCGACGAGGCGCGACACCTCGGCAGCAGACCGGTAGAACTCGGCGATGTCGCCGCGCGACGAGGGCAGGAGCACCACGTCGTCCACCCCGGCGTCGAAGAAGCGCTGCGCGCCCGCGGCGACGTCCGCCGGGTCGCCCCACAGCGCGCGCTCGGCGGGATCGGGCTTGTCGCCCACGTCGGCGATCGCCCGGACCTCGGCATCCGCGCCGAAGGCGGTGACGACGTAGGCCACCACGTCGTGGTCACCGGCGCGACCCGACGCGGCACGCGCCTCGCGGATGGCGGCCGTCGCGACGGCGTACTCCCCCGCGGTGTGCCCACTGTCGAGCACGGTCCCGTCGCCCACCTCGCCGCTCAGCCGCAGTGTCTTCGGCCCCTCTGCCGCCGCGTACACGAGCGGCGGCGCGACCGGCGGATAGTCCAGACGCACGTCACGGAGAGTGACATAGCGACCGTCGAGGCTGATCTGGTCACCGGCGAGCAGTCCGCGCAGCGCAGGCACGTACTCGCGCATGAGGGTCAGCGGCGAGGCGACGCGCGCCCCGACCTGCCCCATCCAGTCGAGCACGCCGTGGCCGACGCCGGGAAGCAGCCGGCCGGGGAACAGGCGCTCGACCGTGGCGATCTCCATCGCCGTCGCGGCGACGTTGCGCAGCGGCATCGGCGCGATCCCGATGCCGATGCGCAGCGCCTCGGTCCACGCGAGGGCCGCGCCCACGGTGGCGAACGCGGACTGCTTGAAGCAGTCCTCCCAGATCCACAGCTCGGGCAGTCCCGCGGACTCCGCCGCCAGCACGGCATCGCGGAACTCGTCGGGGGTGTGGGTGTACGGATTGAAGATCGCGCCGATGCGGGTCATGAACCCACTCTGGCAGGGCGCGCCGACACACGCGAAGAGCGCCGGCCCTCCGCGGGCTCGGCGCTCTCCCGCTCACCTGTCGCGAAGCGCCGGGAGCCGGCAGATCGCGACAGGTGAGCGGGGTCGATGCTCGGATCAGGCGGCCACCGCGAAGGGGGAACCGGCGACCACGGAGAGTGCCTCGGCCGAGGCATCCACCGTCACTGTCCCGCCGTCCACGAGCGCGCCCGTGACGAACAGGTCGGCGATGCGGTCGTCCACCTGGCGCTGGATGAGGCGGCGCAGCGGCCGTGCGCCGTACTCGGGCTCGTACCCGTTGTCGGCGAGCCACGCCACCGCCGAGTCCGTCACCACGAGAGAAACCTCGCGCTTCGCGAGGCGCGCGTCGGATGCCCCGAGCAGCAGTCGCACGATGCTCTGCAGCTGCGGCTTCTCGAGCTTGCGGAACAGCACGATCTCGTCGATGCGGTTGAGGAACTCGGGGCGCATCGCCTCGCGCAGCTTGCCGAAGACGCGGTCGCGCAGATCCTTCTCGGACCCGAAGCCGGTCGTCCCTCCCCCGTCGGCGAGGAAGCCGATCGCCCCGCCGCGGGACGCGAGGAACTCCGAGCCGAGGTTCGACGTCATGACGACCACCGTGTTTCGGAAGTCGACCGTGCGACCCTGCCCGTCGGTGAGGCGCCCGTCGTCGAGCACCTGCAGCAGCAGGTTGAACACGTCGGGGTGCGCCTTCTCGATCTCGTCGAACAGCACGATCGAGTACGGGTTGCGCCGCACGCGCTCGGTGAGTTGTCCGGCCTCGTCGTAGCCGACGTATCCGGGAGGGGCGCCGACGAGGCGCGACACGGTGTGCCGCTCGCCGAACTCGCTCATGTCGAAGCGGATGACCGCACCCTCGTCGTCGAACAGCGAAGCCGCGAGCGCCTTCGCGAGCTCGGTCTTGCCCACCCCGGTCGGGCCGAGGAAGAGGAACGACCCCACCGGGCGACGGGCGTCGCCCATGCCGGTGCGGTTGCGGCGGACCGCCTTGGCGACGGCGGTCACGGCGTCGTCCTGTCCGATCACGCGGTCGTGCAGCTCGTCCTCGAGGGACGCCAGGCGCTCGCGCTCGGTCTCGGTCAGGCGGTTCACCGGGATGCCGGTGGCCCGGCTGATCACCGCGGCGATCTCGGGCTCGTCCACGATCGCCTCGGTGCGCACGGCGGCGCCCGCCGCGGTGGCACGCTCGAGGCGGTCCTGCACCTCGGCGATCTGGTCGCGGATCTGCGACGCCTCCTCGTAGTGCTCCGCCGACACGGCGGCGTTCTTGTCCGCCTCGAGGGTCGCGAGGCGCTCGATGAGCCCGCTCACGTCCACCTTCGACCCGAGACGCAGCCGCAGTCGCGCACCCGCCTGGTCGATGAGGTCGATCGCCTTGTCGGGCAGCACGCGCTCGGTCAGATAGCGGTCGCTGAGCTCGACGGCGGCGCGCAGCGCCTCGTCGGTGTAGACGATGCCGTGGTGCTCCTCGTACGCGGGCTTCAGTCCGCGCAGGATCAGCACCGCGTCCTCGACCGAGGGCTCGCCGACGCGCACCGGCTGGAACCGGCGCTCCAGAGCGGGGTCCTTCTCGATCACGCGGTACTCCTTGAGCGTCGTCGCGCCCACGAGGTGCAGCTCGCCACGCGCGAGGCGCGGCTTGAGGATGTTGCCCGCATCCATCCCGCCGTCACCGGCGCCGCCCGCGCCCACCACCGTGTGCACCTCGTCGATGAAGACGATCAGCTCGCCCTTGTGGGCGGCGATCTCGTCCATCGTCTTGGTGAGGCGCTCCTCGAAGTCGCCGCGGTAGCGGGTGCCCGCGAGCATGGCGGGCAGGTCGAGCGCGATCACGCGCTTGCCGAGCAGCTGCTCGGGCACGGAGCCGTCGACGATCGCCTGAGCGAGTCCCTCGACGATCGCGGTCTTGCCGACGCCGGCCTCGCCGACCAGCACCGGGTTGTTCTTGGTGCGGCGGCTGAGGATCTCGATCGTCTGCTCGATCTCGTCGGCGCGCCCGATCACCGGGTCGAGTTCGCCGGCGACGGCGCGCGCCGTCAGGTCGGTGCCGTACGTGTCGAGCATGGGGGTGTCGGATGCTGCGCCCTCGGGCCGCACCTCCGCCTGGGCGCTCTCGCCCGGCGTCACGGTCTCGCGCGCACCCTGCATGAGCGCCTCGGCCGTCACGCCGGCACGGGCCAGCACCTGACCGGCGGGCGTGTCCTGCGCGAGCACGAGGGCGAAGAACAGGTGCTCGGGGTCGACGTAGGTCGATCCCGACGAGCGGGCGACCTGGAACGCGTGGAACAGCGCCCGCTGCACGGACGAGGTCACGACGGCCCCGTCGACGTCGGCCGCAGCGGTCGCGGCGGGAAGGCGCTCCTCGGTGGCGCGCGCGATCGCGTCGGCGTCGGCGCCGATGCGCTGCACGGCATCGCGCGCCGGGGCCTCGGCGACGAGGATGCGCAGGACGTGCAGGGCGTCGAGCTCGTGCTGGCCGCGCTCGAGCGCGTACTTGCCGGCGCGCTGGAGCAGCTCCTGGGTGCGGGCGCCGAGGTAGCGGCTCAGGTCGATCGAGCGCTCGGCGCGGGCGCGCTCGCCCGCGAGGTAGCGCGACAGGAACTCGTCGAACGAGCTCGCGTCGTCGCCGGCCTGGGGGGTGAAGTCTTCTGGCATTCCATCTCTCCTGAAACTTGAGTGGAGGAGTATCAAGTTTTGAACTTGACACAGGCATTGTCAAGTTCAACCGCACCCATCCGCAGGTATTCCCCAGCGGCGCATGTCGGACCCCCGGCGTAACGTCTCCTCCACGGGGGACCTGCTTCAAAGACGAGAGGGAACACGATGGACTGGAAGATCGAGCTCATCTTCGTGCCGGTGACGGACGTCGATCGCGCGAAGGAGTTCTACGAGAGGATCGGCTGGAACATCGACCACGACCAGACGCCCGTCGAAGGCCTCCGCTTCGTGCAGGCGACCCCGCCCGGTTCCGCCTGCTCGATCGCCTTCGGCACCGGTCTCGGCAACACCCTCGAGCCCGGTCAGCAGAACACGGTTCAGATCGTCGTGCCGGACGCCGACGAGGCGCTCGCCCACCTGCGGGCGAACGGTGTCGAGGGGCGCGGTGTCGACGAGCAGGACTGGGGTCGGTTCGTCCAGTTCGACGACCCCGACGGCAACACCTGGACGCTGCAGCAGTTGCCCGCCTGGCGCTGAGGCGCGGCGTCCGTCACCGACCCACGACGCGATGCGGCCGCCCCACTCCCGTGGGAGTGAGGCGGCCGGAGTCGTGCGTCGTCAGTCGCGGCCTCCGGGCGGGCCCAGGATGAGGAGCACGACGAACAGCAGCACGACCGCGAGAGCGATCAGGGCGCCGAGCACCCAGGGACGCCGCAGGAACCACCGCATGAGCCGGTCGTACCAGGTGGCGTCGCGCGGGTCGTCGGTGGCCTCGAGTCGCCAGGCGCCCGCGAGACGACCACTGCGCTGGAGCCAGAGCTCCGCCGGGATCGTGGCGTAGGGGATGACGGCACTCACGAGCGCGAGCACAGTGGGCCCGACGCGCCAGCGGTTGTTGAGGGCGACGAGGATCACGGTCGCGCCGTACGACAGGAAGATGAAGCCGTGGATGCCTCCGCCGATCGTGACGCCGAGCGCCCAGTCGGTGGTGGCGCGGAGGATGAGGCCGGCGATCAGGAGCGTCCACGAGATCGCCTCGAGAATCGCGAGCGCACGGAACAGGGTGTGGGGGTTGCGGAGCACACCTTCAGCCTAACTGAAAGTGTTTCAGGCTTTCTGAAGGTTGGCCGTACGCGGGGCGGCTCGTTCTACTCGGGAGCGAGGCCGAACGGCTGCTCGTGCAGCCCCTCGAGCGCCGTGGCGAGCGCCGGCGCCCCCGCGGCGAGTCCGGCGTCGAGAGCCGCCAGCCGCTGTTCCGCAGCCTGCAGCACCTCGCTGCCCCGGTCGGTCACGCGCAGATCGGATGCCGCGCCCGCGTGCTTCGTCGCGTCCGCGACGAGCCCGTCGGCGACAAGGGTCTGCACGGCGGTGTGTGCCGACTGCACGGTGATCTGCGAGCGCCGCGCGAGCTCGCTGAACGAGATGCCCGGCGTCGCCTCGATGTGGGCGAGCAGTCCGTACTTCCGCGTGGTGAGCCCGAGATCGCGCAACTGCGCGCCGAGGTGCGCGTCCCACACGGCAGCCACGGTCAGCAGCGAGATGACGGGACTGAACGCACGGTCTGGCACCGTTGAATGCTAGTCCCGCTGCCGCGGGACGGCACGCATTCGCCCGCAGTTCCCGGAACCGGGCGCGGCCCGTCCGGCTACCGTGGGACGGTGACCTTCTCGCTCGACGACCTGCGCCGGTGGCCCGACGTGGAGGCTCCCGACCTCGTGGCGACGGATGCTGCGGACCGGCTGCTCCTCGACGAGTCCGCCGCAGCCCGGACCGGCGCCGGCGACGGCGGGATCGTGGTGATCGGCGACGGTTACGGTGCGCTCACACTCGGCGCAGCCTCGGACGGCGGCCGCGACATCCGTGTCCACCAGGACCCGCTCACGGGCGAGCGCGCCCTCGCGGCCAACGCCGAGCGCTTCGGGTTCGAAGACGCGTTCGTGTCGCTGCCCCTCTCCCCCGAGCTGGTGCGCGACGCGCGCATCGTGCTGCTGCGGCTGCCGCGGTCACTCGACGCCCTTCGCGACATCGCCGGGTTGATCGCCGCGCACGCGGCACCCAATCTCGTCGTCTTCGCCGGCGGTCGGGTGAAGCACATGACGCTCGCCATGAACGACGTGCTGCGCGAGAGCTTCACCCGCCTCGACGTCACGCATGCCCGCCAGAAGTCGCGCGTGCTCGTCGCGCGCGAACCTCATGACGGCCGCGACCCGGTGCCTGCGCGCGCGACGCACGACGGGATCATCGTGTGCGCTTTCGGAGGCGCCTTCGCGGGCGCGTCGATCGATATCGGCACGAGGTTCCTGCTGGAGCACCTGCCCCCGATCCCCGACGGGGCGGCCATCGACCTCGCCTGCGGAACCGGCGTGGTGGCGACGGCGCTCGCGCTGCGGCATCCATCCCTCCACGTGCTCGCCTGCGATCAGTCGGCAGCCGCTGTCGCCTCTGCGCGCGCGACTGCGGACGCGAACGGCGTCGCCGACCGGGTCGAGGTCGTCCGCGACGACATGCTGGGGGCGCAGCCGGGCGCGAGCGCGGGCTTCATCGCGCTGAACCCGCCGTTCCACTCGGGCTCTGCGGTGCACGAAGGGATCGCGCCGCGGATGTTCGCCGAGGCCGCCCGCGTGCTGCGGCCGGGCGGTGAGCTCTGGGCGGTCTGGAACTCGGGACTGCGCTACCGTCCCGCGCTGGAGCGGGCGGTCGGCCCGTCCCGGCAGATCGCGCGCAACACCAAGTTCACGGTGACGGCGTCCACCCGCCGCTGACGCCTACTCGCCGGCGTCCGGGGTCGGCTCGGGCCCGGTCGTCGGCCCGAACAGCACCCACGCTCCGTCGCTGCACTCGTAGAACTCGACGGCTGCCGTGTCGATGAACACGTCGCCGTCGGCGGTGCAGGTGTCGTCGTCGGGCGCCGCCGTGCCGAGCATCACCTGCGTTCCAGGTGCCCCGGCGGCGCCGGTCGGTCCCTGAGCCCCTTGCTCGCCCTGCGCGCCTTGCTCACCCTGTGCGCCGGCGGGCCCCTGCTCACCCGTGAGGTTCTCGGCGGCCGACTCGCGGAGATTGCCGACGAGCGTCCACGCGTCGTCCTTGAAGAGGTACACGTCGGCGTTGAGGACGTCGATGTAGACGTCGCCCTCGTAGCCCTTGCCCTCCTCGGGTGCGCCGGAACCGGCGCGAACCGCCGACCCTGCCGGGAGGATCTCGGCGAGCACGTCCTCGTACTCCGGCGACGCCGTCGCCGAAGCCGACGGCTCGGGCGCGGGCGCAGCCGTGTCGACCGAGCGCGCGAGCCAGGATCCGAGGAACGCGGCGAAGAACGACAGCAGCACGAAGCCGAGGCCGAACCACACGAGTGTGCCGCGGGTCACCGCCGGCGCTGCGGGTGCAGCGGCACGCGCGGGTGCCGGATCCGCGGCCGAATCCACGTCGTTGTCCACGGCAACTCCCCTTCCACCGCGTGCGTCCTCGACGCCGGACTCCCACAGCCTCGGCGTTGTGACTCAACTGTAGGAACGCGCGCGCCCCGTGTCACCTGTTCCGCGGAAATCGTCCCTGCACGCCGGGCTCTTGACAGCCCCCACCGCGAGGGATTGACTCTCGAATCGAGGTCCTTGCATTTCGCACCGTGGCCGTCGAGGCCACGCCGACGACGCCACGTGGTGGGGTCGTCTCCCTCCCGTCGGCTTCGGGTACCGCCGGCGGGGCCCCAGATCGATGCATCCTCTCTGGAGACAGCCATGCCGTCCCAATTGACCTATCCCGGCGTGTACATCGAGGAGGTGGCCAGCGGGGTTCGGACTATCGTCGGGGTCTCCACCTCGGTCACCGCCTTCGTGGGGCGGGCGCCCCGCGGACCGGTGGACAGACCCATCGTGGTGACCAACTTCGGTGAGTACGAACGCACGTTCGGCGGATTGTGGAAGCTCAGCCGGCTCTGCTTCTCCGTCCGCGACTTCTTCCTCAACGGCGGCGGTACGGCCGTCATCGTCCGGGTCGTGAACGATGCAGCCTCGGACGCCGACGACCCGGCATCGTCCTCGGTCGACCTCGCCCTGGACGCCGGCGCGGATCTCCTCACGCTCCAGGCCGTGGACGTGGGCCTGTGGGGCGACGGCCTGCGCGTGCGCATCGACCACGACACGCGTCCCGAAGACCCCGCGTTCGGAGACGAACCCGACACCCTGTTCAACCTCACCGTCCGCGACAGCGCGACGGGAGTCATCGAGGCGCACCGCAACGTCGTCCTCACGCCCGCCGACCATCCCCGGCTGCTGTCGCGCGTGCTCGACAACGAGTCGGATCTCGTGCGCACCGCAGGGACCGTGCCTGACAGCAGTCGTCCCAAGGTCCACACCGGCACGCCCGCCGCGGGCAAGACGATCTGGGACGACATCACGCCGACGCCGGGCGATCCCTCGCAGGAGGCGAGCCAACGGCTCGCAGGCGGAGACGACGGCGACGATCTCGTCGCCGCCGATGTGAAGGGCTCGCTCGGCGCCAAGTCGGGGATGTACGCGCTCGAGGATGCCGACATCTTCAACCTCCTCGTCATCCCCCCGTACCAGGGGGTGTCGCCCGACGGTCCGGGCGGGGAGATCGAGGCCGATGTGGTCACCGAGGCGGCGGCATACGCCGAGGCGCGGCGCGCGTTCTTCGTGATCGACGCACCGCCGACCTGGGACTCCGTCGGCGATGCGAAGTCCGGTCTCTCGTCGCTCGGCACCGTGAGCGCCAACGCGGCGGTGTACTTCCCGCGACTGCGGCAGACCAACCCGCTGCGCGACAATCAGCTCGAGACGTTCGGGGCGTCGGGCGCGGTGGCCGGCGTTCTCGCCCGGACCGACGCGACCCGAGGCGTCTGGAAAGCGCCGGCAGGCTTGGAGGCCACCCTCAACGGCGTGCCGGAGCTCTCGGTCCCGTTGAGCGACGGCGAGATCGGGCAGCTGAACCCGCTCGGCATCAACAGCCTGCGCGCGTTCGCCGGCGCCGGCCGGGTCGTGTGGGGGGCGCGCACGCTGAAGGGCGCGGACTCGCTCGCGAACGAGTGGAAGTACATCCCCGTGCGGCGCACGGCGCTCTTCATCGAGGAGTCGCTCTTCCGCGGGACCCAGTGGGTGGTGTTCGAGCCCAATGACGAGCCGTTGTGGGCGCAGATCCGCCTCAACGTCGGCACGTTCATGAACGACCTCTTCCGGCAGGGCGCCTTCCAGGGCAGCACCCCGCGCGACGCGTACTTCGTCAAGTGCGACAAGGAGACGACGACGCAGTCCGACATCGATCGGGGCATCGTCAACATCCACGTCGGGTTCGCGCCGCTCAAGCCCGCGGAGTTCGTCGTCATCCGACTGCAGCAGATCGCCGGCGCGAGCGCCGTCTGAGCCGAAGGAATCGGGACATGGCACAGTTCAGCGTCAACGCCAGCAGGTTCGACCCGTACAAGAACTTCAAGTTCCGCGTGAAGTGGGACGGCAAGTACGTCGCGGGTGTCAGCAAGGTGAGCGGCCTCAAACGCACCACGGAGGTCGTGGAGCACCGCGAGGGCGGAGACCCGTCCACGTCGCGCAAGTCGCCCGGCCGGGTCAAGTTCGAGGCGATCACCCTCGAGCGCGGTGTCACGCACGACGTCGAGTTCGAGCAGTGGGCGAACAAGGTGTGGAACTTCGGGTCGGGACTCGGGGCGGAGGTGTCGCTCAAGGACTTCCGCAAGGACCTCATCGTCGAGCTCTACAACGAGGCGGGCCAGCTCGTCATCGCGTACAAGGTGTTCCGCGCGTGGGTCTCGGAGTACCAGGCGCTCCCCGACCTCGACGCCAACGCGAACGCCGTCGCCATCCAGACGCTCAAGCTCGAGAACGAGGGCTGGGAGCGGGACTACGCGGTCGTCGAGCCGTCCGAACCTGTCTTCGCCGAACCCTAGGAGCCGACGGTGGCCGCCGCCGCAGCCTCTCCGGTGCGGGCACAGACGATCCTCGACCTCGCCGACGCGGCGCAGGGCGAGGCGCCGATCGCGCGTGCGCTCCGGGTCGCGGCAGCAGCCGGCGAAGACGCGGTGAGGCTGCGGGCTGCGCCGCTCGGGCACCTGCACGCCGCCGCCCTCGGCTTCCACGCGGCGCTTGCGGGGCCCCGTCTCGAGGCGGTCGTCACGTGCCCGGCCTGCGCGTCGGGGGTCGAGTTCGCTCTCGACGCCGACTCCCTGCGCGGACTGGGCGGCGCGGGGGCCTCGGGAGAACTGACCGTGCCGACGGAGGACGGCGCCTGGCGGGTGAACTGGCGGGTGCCGACGGCGGGCGACCTCGCGGACGTCGCCGGACGAAAGGATGCTGCCACCGCCCTCCTCGCGCGGTGCTGCGATGTCACCGGCCCGGGCGGCGAGGACGCGGCGCTCGCCCCGGTCGAGGTGGTCGAGCGCATAGAAACCGCGCTCGCCGCCGCCGACCCGCTCGCCGAGGTCACCGTCGGGCTGGAGTGCCCGGAGTGCGGTGCGTCCTTCGACGCCGACGTCGACCCGATCGCCTTCGTGTGGCGTGAGGTCGAGACGCGCGCCCGGAGGGTTCTGCGCGAGGTCGATGTGCTCGCACGTGCCTACGGCTGGACCGAGGCCGAGGTGCTCGCGCTCCCGGAGCAGCGCCGCACCGCGTACCTCGAGATCGTGCGGGAGGGAGCATGAGCGGCTACCTCGCACGGCTCGCCGCCAGAGCGGGCGGCGCTCCCGCCGCGGCGGGTCCGCGACTGCCTTCCCGCTTCGAACCGACGAGCGGCGAGGGATCGACGGATGCTGCGACTCCCCTGCCGATCGCGACGGCTGCGCATGCCCCCGCCCGAGCCGAGCTGCCGGGTGCGCCGGCGAAGTCCGATGCCCCCGCGCGGATCGAGCCCGCCGGACAGGCGCGTGGCGAGGACGGTCGCGCCATCGCCGCACCCTCGGATGGGGCCGGTCGCGGCGAGGCCGCGGGAACCGCACCGGAGGTCGTCACCGCGGCGCCCCCGCCCGAGCGCGGGACGCTTGCCGTCGACGCCGATCGCGGCGACGCCGTCGCACCGCCGACTCCTCCTCTCTCCACCCCTCGCGTCGAGGCCGTGCCGCCGCCGCGCGCGCAACCTCCGACCGCGACAACGCCGGCGGTGCGTGCGAGCACGAGGGACGAGGCATCCGTCCCCGTTCCGGAGCCGGATGTCGTGCACGTCACCATCGGGCGGATCGAGGTGCGCGCCACCGTCGCGGCGCCCGCCGCCGCCCCCCGCAGCGCGCGCCCGGCGCGCGACCCCGAGCGGACGCTGCACGACTACCTGACGGGGAGGCCACGATGAGCGGCCCGCTCGCGATCGGGGGCGTCAGCGCCGTACTGCGCAACCTGCTCGACAACGGCATCGTGCAGGCGGGGCCCGCCGTGGGCACCGTGAAGGTGACCGCGCTCGCGCCCGACGCGATCAAGCTCAACGAGCCCGACACGGAGCCGAGCCTTAACCTCTTCCTGTACCGCGTGAGCCCCAACGCCGGCTGGCGCAACGCGGGACTGCCCGGCTTCGACGCCGCGGGCACGCGCACGGCGAACCCGCCGCTGGCGCTCGACCTGCACTATCTCCTCACCGCCTACGGCACAGCCGACTTCGAGGCCGAGATCCTGCTCGGGTACGCGATGTCGATCCTGCACGACCAGCCCGTGCTCGATCGCGCGTCGATCAGGACGGCGCTGCAGGCCGGGGTGGTGAGCGGAAGCATCCTCCCGCCCGCCTACCAGGCGCTGGCGGCCGCGGACCTCGCCGACCAGGCGGCCGAGATCACCGTGACCACCGAGCCGATCGACTCCGAGGAGATGTCGCGGCTGTGGTCGGCCATCCAGGCGAACTACCGCCCGAGCGTCGGCTATCTCGTGACGGTGGTGCTGATCGAGGCGACCAAGCCGGTCCGCAGCGGGCTGCCGGTGCTCACGCGCGGGGATCCGGCAGCGAACGGCGGGCGGGAGCCGGGCGTCTTCGTGCACCCTGATCTGCTGCCACCCGTCCCCACGGTGTTCCGTGTGGTCCCGCCGGCGCCCCAGCCGGCCGCGGCCCTCGGCGAGAGCGTGCGCGTCGAGGGCGCGCACCTCGACGGGACCGGCGTCGAGGTGCGCTTCTCGCACCCTTCGCTCACGGCTCCGATCGTGGTGCCGATCGGCGCCAACACCCGCCGCGACGTCGTCGACGTTCCCCTCCCGGCGAGCCCCGGCGCGGACGCCGCATGGCCCGCGGGGGTGTGGACGGTGCGGGTCTCGCTGACGCCGCCGACCGAGACGATCCCCCGGGAGACGAACACCGCGGCGATGCTGCTCGCCCCCGTCATCCGGTTCGGCGGCGCGACCGGCGCGGTCCGCGACGGGGGCACCGGCGACGTCACCGCGACGATCGAGGTCTCGCCCGAGGTACGGCCTGGCCAGCGGGCGACGCTCGCACTCGGCGGCGACGTGGCACAGGCGCAGCCGCACGGAACCGTGACCGACACCCTGGTCTTCGAGTACGGTGACGTCCCCGGCGGACCGCAGTGGGTGCGCCTCGCCGTCGACGGAGCCGAGAGCCGGCTCATCCTCCTGAGCCCGAAGACCCCGCCCGACCCGCCCGCATTCGATCCGGTGCAGAGGATCACGGTCCCATGAGCACCGCTGCCTTCGACGAGCCGGGCCGGCTGCGCGACGCGCCGCGCGACCGGCTCGTGTCGGAGCTCGCGCGCATCGCGGCGCTGCTGCGCGGCGACGACGCGCCCCGGCCGAACGGCGACGGCTCGCCGGTCGCGGATCTCGGCCACCGGCTCGGGCTCTCCGCGTTCGAATGCGACGTGCTCATGCTCGCCGCCGCCGTGGAGCTGGACGCGCAGGTGGCGGCGGATGTCGCGGCGGCACAGGGCGGGACCCCGTCGCCGACCTTCGGGCTCGCCCTGTCGGTGCTGCCCGCGGCGCACTGGGATGCGCTCTCGCCGGACCGGCCCCTGCGACGTCGGCGGCTCGTGAGGCTCGGAGCGGGCGACATCCTCGCGCTCCGGCCGCTCCGCATCGACGAGGCCGTGCTGCATCGGCTCACCGGCCTCGGGCCCGGCCACCTCGACGGGCTCATCGCCGACCCGCTCGCGGGCGGCCTCACCGCGGCGCAGACGGCACTGGCCGACGAGCTCGCCGCCGCGGTGCGCGCGGTCGACGGCCGCGTGCTCGTGCGGCTCGACGGTGCCGATGCCGACACCCGCGCGGGCGTCGTCGCCCGCGTGGCCGCGGCCCTCGGGGGTGGGGTGCTCTCCGTGCGGGATGCGGCGGCCGCCGAGCGCGACCCGGCCGACACCGCCGCCGTGCTCGACCGCGAGGCCGTCCTCGACGGGCGCCTGATCGCGACCGACGACGCACGGCTGCTCGCGTTGCTGGAGGCCGAGGTCGTCGTCACCGACGGACCCGGCGACATCGCCGGCAGGGTCACGCTCGCACGCACGGTGCCCCTGCCGACCGCAAGCGAGGAGGCGGCGCTGTGGCGCGCAGCCCTGGAGCCGGCCGATGACGCGGAGGCGATCGTGGTCGCGGAGCGTGAGCTGTCGCAGCACTTCCGCCTGCCCGCGGGGGTCGTCGCGGCGGTCGCAGCCGAGTGGCTCTCCCTTCCCGAGCGCGATGTCGCGACCCTGCGCCGTCTCGTGCGCGAACGCTCGCGCACGGGCTTCGGTGCGCTCGCACAGCGCATCGAGCCGCGCGCGACCTGGGACGACCTCGTGCTCCCCGAGGGGCAGCGCGAGCTGCTGCGCGAGATCGAGCGGCACGTGCGTCACCGCGCGACCGTCCTCGACGACTGGGGGTTCGCGAGCCGGTCGGACCGCGGCCTCGGCGTTACGGCACTCTTCGCGGGCGAGAGCGGCACCGGCAAGACGATGGCGGCCGAGGTGCTCGCCGGCTCCCTCGGCCTCGACCTCTACCGCATCGATCTCTCCGCGCTGGTGAGCAAGTACATCGGCGAGACCGAGAAGCACCTGTCGACCGTTTTCGACGCTGCCGAGGCATCCGGTGCCGTGCTGCTCTTCGACGAGGCCGATGCGCTGTTCGGCAAGCGCAGCGATGTCAAGGACAGCCACGATCGGTACGCGAACCTCGAGGTCGCCTACCTCTTGCAGCGCATGGAGTCCTATCGGGGCCTGGCGATCCTCACCACGAACCTGCGCGGCAACGTCGACCGGGCGTTCCTGCGCCGCATCCGGTTCGTCGTGCAGTTCCCCTTCCCCGACGAGGCGTCGCGCGCCGAGATCTGGCGGCGCGTGTTCCCGGCGGCGACGCCGCTGGCGGACGTCGATCCTGCGGCCCTCGCCCGCATCCAGCTCAGCGGCGGTGCGATCCGCCAGATCGCCCTCTCGGCGGCCTTCGCCGCCGCCG
>NZ_JBKFBD010000019.1:0-95734 GCF_053345975.1 Microbacterium sp. C23T
AGCGAGGCACGAGCGAGACGAAACGCCCCGGACTTTGCGGAAAGTCCGGGGCGTTTCGTCTTCGCGCGCCAGAGCGCGCTCCGCTCAACGAGCGGGGGGGCGGGGTCAGCCTTCGTGGTGCCCGCCCCCCGCGGGCTCGCCCTCGGGCTGCTCGCCGTCCCCGGGCTCCCCCCCGGGTCCTGCGCCCCCCCCCCGGCCGCGCCCCCGGGTCGGGGGCGTCCTGCGGGGCGGCGCCGATGTACATCGGCGACGACTGGGAGCACATGCGCGAGCAGTGCCGCTGGTTCGGCGGCATGGTCGGCAACCACGTCGCCGACATCGTGGCGAAGTACGGCCATCACGGCGAGGGGGTGCCCGAGGCGCTCACCGACTACATCGAGCGCCGCCAGGGCTACGACTACAACACCCACGGCAAGGCCGACAACGATCACGTCGACTTCGTGCCGGACGACATCGTCGACCGGTTCTGCATCCTCGGCACGGCCGACGAGCACATCGCGAAGCTCGAGCAGCTGCGCGAGCTCGGTGTGACGCAGTTCGCCGGCTACCTGCAGCACGACAACAAGGAGGAGACCCTCCGTGTCTACGGCGAGACGGTGATCCCGGCGCTGTCGGCCCACGTGACGGCGAAGAAGTGACGGCGGCCGCATGAGGCCCATCGGCTGGTCGGCCCGGCGACAGGGCGAGCTGCGGGGGTGGATCGCGGCAGGATGGGGCGCGCTCGGGGTGCTCGCGGTGCTGGGGCTCTGGGAGCTGTACAAGTTCGCCGGGCCGAGCGAAGGATTCGTCGTCGGCGCCGTGCCGGGAGAGTCCGGCTCGGGCGTCATGCTGCTCCCCCGTACCCACGACCGCGCGATGCCGCACGTGTGGGACATGGCCGCACGGCTGTTCGCCCCGACGAGCGGCGGCGACACCCCGCCGCTGTGGGTCTCGGTGGCGGGCGCGGCGCTCGTGACGCTCGGGATCGCGGCCGTCGGATGGCTGATCGGCGTCGCCGTGGGCGCGGTGCTGGGTCTCGTGATGCAGCGCTGGCGACTGCTGGAGTGGGGGCTTCTCCCCTGGATCGTCGTGAGCCAGATCGTGCCGCTGATCGCGTTCGCGCCCGTGGTCAACGCGATCGGCAACCAGATCGACCGCGGCGGCGGCACCTGGCCGCAGTGGCTGTCGGTGGCCGTCATCGCGTCGTACCTCGCGTTCTTCCCGGTCGCCGTCGGCGTGCTGCGCGGACTCGCGTCGCCCGACCGCATCCACCTCGACCTCATGAACAGCTACGCCGCCGGCTACTGGGCGACCCTGTTCCGGCTCCGCCTTCCCGCCGCGGTCCCCCACCTCCTCCCCGCACTGCGGCTCGCGGCCGCGAACGCGGTGCTCGGCGCCGTCGTCGCCGAGGTGTCGATCGGCATGCGCGGCGGCATCGGCCGCATGCTCATCCAGCTCGCGGGTCAGGCCTCGTCGGACCCCGCGGCGCCGTGGGGTCCCACCTTCGGCTCGATCGCCCTGGGCCTCATCGCCGCCGGCTCCGTCGCCCTCATCGGCCTCGGACTCGCCAACTACCGCAGAGGAGAAGCGACCGCATGACCACGAGACCGGTTGCTGAGCCTGTCGAAGCACAGGAACCGTTCGCCGTCCACGCCGCCGGCGTCGGGAAGGTCTTCCCGACGAAGACCGGGGAGGTCGTCGCGCTGACCGACGTCGAGCTCGAGGTCTCGGCCGGAGAGTTCGTGTCGCTCATCGGGCCGTCCGGCTGCGGCAAGTCCACGCTGCTGCGCCTCATCGCCGACCTCGATCAGGCCACGAGCGGAACCCTCGAGATCTTCGGCAAGCCCGCCAAGCGCGCGCGCATCGACCAGGACTACGGCATCGCCTTCCAGCAGGCCGGGCTCCTGCCCTGGCGCACGGTCGGCGCGAACATCGGCCTGCCGCTCGAGCTCCACGGCACGGGCAAGTCCGACCGCGCCGCACGCGTCGCCGAGCTCGCCGAACTCGTCGGCCTCTCGGACTTCGTCGACCGGTACCCCGACCAGCTCTCCGGCGGCATGCAGCAGCGCGTCGCGATCGCACGGGCGCTCGCGGCGCGGCCGAAGCTCCTCCTCATGGACGAGCCGTTCGGCGCGCTGGACGAGATGACGCGCGAGCGTCTGCAGTCCGAGCTCACCCGCATCGCCGCCGAGACCTCCGCCGCAGTGGTGTTCGTGACGCACTCGATCCCCGAGGCGGTCTTCCTCTCCGACCGCGTCGTCGTGATGAGCCCGCGTCCCGGCCGCATCACCGACGTCATCGACACGGGCCTGGGCGACGTGCGCGACGAGGCGCTGCGGGAGTCGCCGGAGTTCTTCGACCGCGTCACCGCGGTCCGTGAGGCGCTCCACGGCACCCCCGTCACGCCCTTCGACAACCTCAGGGACCGGACATCATGACGGATGCTGCGACCACTATGCTCCCGGCTCCGCCGAAGCCGTCCGGCAGGGCGCCGCGGCCGATGCCCGCCGAGCGCGAGCTTCCGGGCTGGCTCAAGTGGGTGGCGCCCATCGTGGTGGGCATCCTGATCCTCGCCGTCTGGATCTTCTGGGTCGATGTGCTCGGCACCGCGCCGCGCATGCTGCCGAGCCCAATCGCGATCGCCGAGGAGTTCGTGAGGCGCTTCCCGATCATCCTCGACGACATGAAGATCACGGCCACGAATGCGCTGATCGGCCTCGTCGTCGGCTCGCTCCTCGCGCTGCTCTTCGCCGGTCTCGCCGCGGCCGCCAAGCCCGTCGACGGCATGCTCGCGCCGCTCGTGTCGGCGCTGGCCGTCATCCCGATCGTCGCGGTGACGCCGATCCTGAACACGATGTTCGGCGCATCGAGCCAGTTCGGGCGCCAGGCTGTCGCGACGATCGCCGCGTTCATCCCCGTGTTCGTCAACCTGCTGCGAGGACTCCGGCAGACCCGCCCCGTGCACCGTGACCTGCTCCGCGCGTCCGCGGCCTCCGGCTGGCAGACCTTCCGCTTCCTGACGCTTCCGACGGCGCTGCCCTACCTCATTACGGGCCTGCGCATCGCGAGCTCGCTCGCCGTGATCGCCGCGCTCGTGGCCGAGTACTTCGGCGGCCCCGCCGACGGCATCGGCACGGCGATCGCGACCTATGCGAAATCGGGCCGCGCCGCGCTCGCCTGGGCGTACGTGCTCGGCGGCATCATCATCGGCCTCGTGTTCTTCCTCGTGACCTCGCTCCTGGAGCGGCTGGCGACGAGGCGGACGTCGGCCTGACGGAATCCCGACCACCGAGGGAAAGACAACGCACCACACGAAAGGAACGCAATGAGACACAGCATCAGACGCGGCCTGGCCGCAGCATCCGTGTTCACCGTCGCCGCACTCGCGCTCGCGGCGTGTGCCGGTTCCGGTGACTCCGGCGACGACGGAGGGGGCGGGGGCGAGGACTTCGAGCCGCTCACGTCGATCAAGCTGCAGCTGCAGTGGCTGCCGCAGGCGCAGTTCGCGGGGTACTACGTCGCCCAGGAGAAGGGCTACTTCGAGGAGGAGGGCTTCGACGACGTCGAGATCGTCCCGTCGGGCGGCGACATCGTGCCGCAGGACGCGCTCGTCGCCGGCGACGTCGACTTCGCCATCGCGTGGGTTCCCAAAGTGCTGGGCACGCTCGAGGCCACGGGCGTCGAGCTCACCGACATCGCGCAGGTGTTCCAGAAGTCGGGCACGCTCCAGGTGTCGTGGAAGGGCGACGGCATCGAATCGGTCGCGGACTTCGAGGGCAAGCGGATCGGCTCGTGGGGCTTCGGCAACGAGTGGGAGATCTTCGCGGCGATGGCCGCCGAAGACCTCGACTCGACCACGGTGTCGATCACGACGCAGGACTTCTCGATGAACGCGCTCCTCGACAAGGACGTGGACGCCGCCCAGGCGATGACGTACAACGAATGGGCGCAGATCCTCGAGGTCGTGAACCCGGCGACCGGTGAGCTGTACCAGCCGGAGGACTTCGACGTCATCTCGTACGAGGAGACCGACGGTGCCATGCTGCAGGACGCCATCTGGGCCGACACGCAGCGCCTCGAAGATGACCCCGCCTACGCCGACGCCGCGGTGCGGTTCCTCAAGGCCGTCACCAAGGGCTGGATCTTCGCGCGCGACAATCCCGAGGAGGCCGCGTCGATCGTCTACGACATCGCCTCCAACGCCGAGGCGGCCTTCCCGGTCGGCCCGGTGCACCAGCAGTGGCAGATGAACGAGGTCAACAAGCTCATCTGGACCGGCGCCGACTTCGGCCTGGTCGACAAGGCCGCCTGGGACAAGACTGTCGCGGGCGCGCTGTCGGCGAAGAACCAGGACGACCTCGAGCTCATCACGACCGAACCCGCCGCCTCGGCGTACTCGAACGAGTACATCGAGAAGGCGCTGGCCGCACTGAAGGACGAGGGCGTCGAGGTCGCCGGCGAGTACACGCCGATCGACGTCACCCTCACCGAGGGCGGGCAGTAGGCACCACCACCAGCTGGGGCGTCGCGCGCAGGCGTGGCGCCCCAGCACCTCGACGAGGAGGATGAAGCGATGACCGAAGACCTCGACGCCCTCGCGAAGCAGCTCGACCGCGAGTTCGTGTTCCACTCGTGGTCCGCGCAGGCGGGCCTGGACCTCCCCGTGATCGCCGGCGGCTCGGGCACCGTCGTGTGGGACCACGCCGGCAACCGGCTGCTCGATTTCTCGAGCCAGCTGGTCAACGTCAACATCGGGCATCAGCATCCTGCCGTCGTCGCCGCCATCCGCGAGCAGGCCGAGCGTCTCGCGACCATCGGCCCCGCCACCGCGAATCTGCACCGCGGGCAGGCGGCAGAGCGCATCCTCGACAAGGCGCCCGACGGGTTCGCCAAGGTCTTCTTCACCAACGGCGGTGCCGACGCGATCGAGAACGCCATCCGCATGGCACGCCTCCACTGTGCTGCTCGAGGAGACGTGGGCCGTGAGACGGTGCTCTCGACGTACCGCTCGTACCATGGCAACACCGGCGCCGCGATCGTCGCCACCGGCGACTGGCGACGGATGCCGAACCAGTTCGCCCGCGGGCACGTGCACTTCTTCGGTCCCTTCCTGTATCGCACCGAGTTCTGGGCGACGACCCCCGAGGAGGAGTCCGAGCGGGCGCTGCAGCACCTGGAGCGGGTCATCCAGTCCGAGGGTCCCTCGACGATCGCGGCGCTGCTGCTCGAGTCGATCCCGGGCACCGCGGGGATCATGCTCCCGCCGCCGGGATACCTCGCGGGCGTGCGTGCGCTGGCCGACAAGTACGGCATCGTCCTCATCCTCGACGAGGTCATGGCGGGGTTCGGCCGCACCGGCCGCTGGTTCGCGTTCCAGGGCTACGACGTCGTGCCCGACCTCATCACCTTCGCCAAGGGCGTGAACTCCGGCTACGTCCCGGTGGGCGGCGTCATCATCTCGCCCGAGATCTCGGCGACGTTCGACGATCGGGTCTTCCCCGGCGGGCTCACGTATTCCGGTCATCCGCTGGCCGCGGCATCCATCATCGCCGCCATCGACGCGATGGAGTCGGAGGGGATCGTCGACAACGCCCGCCGCGTGGGCGAGGAGGCGATCGGCCCCGGACTGGCCGCGCTGGCCGAGAAGCACCCGCTCATCGGCGAGGTGCGAGGCGAGGGCGTGTTCTGGGCGCTCGACCTCGTCTCGGACCGGGAAACCCGTGAGCCGGTCGGCGCCGATGTGATCGGGCGTCTCAAGAAGGAGCTCACCTCGCGAGGCCTTCTGCCCTTCGCCGCGGAGAACCGCATCCACGTCGTGCCGCCCTGCGTGGTGACCGACGGGGAGGTGCAGGAGGCGATGTCGATTTACGATGAAGCTCTGACGAAGGTCGAAGGCGACCTCGCGTGACACGTGCACGCCCTCTCACGAGGAGGGCTTCCGAAGGAGGAACACGATGACTGACACCCTGCCGCGCACCGAGACGGCGGTTCTCGACCACTGGGTGAACGGGGCCCCCTGGGCCGGGGCATCCGAGCGCACCGGCCAGGTGTTCAACCCCGCGCTGGGAACGGTCCAGAAGGAGGTGCGGTTCGCGTCGCGTGAAGACGTGGGCGAAGCGGTGGATGCCGCGTCCGCGGCGTGGCTGCAGTGGCGCGACGCGTCGATCGCCAAGCGCCAGGGCGTGCTGTTCGCGTTCCGTGAGCTGCTCAACGCCCGCAAGGAGGAGCTCGCCGAGATCCTCACCGCCGAGCACGGCAAGGTGCTCTCCGACGCGCGCGGCGAGATCGCCCGCGGCATGGAGGTCGTCGAGTTCGCGTGCGGCCTCGGGCACCTGACCAAGGGCGCGTATTCCGAGAACGTCTCGACCGGCATCGACGTGTACACGCTGCGCCAGCCGCTGGGTGTGGTGGGCATCATCAGCCCGTTCAACTTCCCGGCCATGGTGCCGCTGTGGTTCTTCTCGATCGCGCTGGCCGCCGGCAACGCCGTGGTCTTGAAGCCCTCCGAGAAGGACCCGACGGCTGCGAACTGGCTCGCCGGCCTCCTCACCGAGGCGGGGCTCCCGGATGGCGTCTTCAACGTCGTGCACGGGGACAAGGAGGCGGTCGACGCGCTCCTCGAGCACCCCGACGTGCGGGCGATCTCTTTCGTAGGCTCGACGCCGATCGCCAAGTACGTGTACGAGACCGCGACCTCGCACGGCAAGCGGGTGCAGGCGCTCGGCGGCGCGAAGAACCACATGCTGGTGCTGCCGGACGCCGACCTCGACCTCGCCGCCGACGCCGCCGTGAACGCGGGCTTCGGCTCGGCCGGCGAGCGCTGCATGGCGATCTCGGTCGTGCTCGCCGTCGACACCGTCGCCGACGCGTTCGTCGCGAAGGTCGCCGAGCGCATGGCGGGGCTCAAGGTGGGCGACGGCACCCGCGGCTGCGACATGGGTCCGCTCATCACGGGTCAGCACCGCGACAAGGTGACGTCGTACCTCGACGTCGCCGGGGCCGACGGCGCCTCGGTCGTGGTCGACGGACGTGACGTCGAGATCGACGGAGACGAGAACGGCTTCTGGCTCGGACCGACCCTGATCGACAACGTGCCGACGACCTCGACGGTCTACACCGACGAGATCTTCGGCCCGGTGCTGTCGGTCGTGCGCGTCGAGGGTTACGAGGAGGGCCTCGACATCATCAACTCGAGCCGCTACGGCAACGGCACGGCCATCTTCACGAACGACGGCGGCGCGGCCCGGCGCTTCCAGCGGGAGGCGACCGTCGGCATGATCGGCATCAACGTGCCGATCCCGGTCCCGGTGGCGTACCACTCCTTCGGCGGCTGGAAGGCGTCGCTCTTCGGCGACGCCAAAGCTTACGGCCCGCACGGCTTCGAGTTCTTCACGGCCGAGAAGGCGATCACCTCGCGCTGGCTCGACCCGTCGCACGGCGGCATCAACCTGGGCTTCCCCCAGCACGACTGACCGGCCGGCGTCCCGCCCGCACGCGCCACTCTCTCCTTCGTTCGTTCGTCACGGATGTACGCCCCTATGGGCTTTCCACGTACATCCGTGACGAACGAACAAAGGGGCTGGTTGGGGCTCAGCGACCGACGTCCGGTCGCTGAGCGGGCGCGAACACCGTCACCGCTCGCGGCACGGCGACGCACCGCAGCGTGAAGCCGCCGCGAGCCCGCTCCTCGAGCTCGCCGTCGTGGACGAAGACGGACGGATGCCCCGGCTCGGGGCGCACGTGGAGTTCGAGCTCCCGCACCACGAGCCGCTCGATGTCGGCGTCGCGGGGGAACAGCCCGATCGCGCGCAGCACGGCCGCCGACCGCTTGCCGAACGCGAGCGACGCGAAGGCGCGGACCTTGGATCCGCGCGCGTGGTGGATGCGCACATCCAGCACGGCGGCATCCGTCTCCTGCCGCTGCATCGTCGCGACACGGTCGGGATCATTGCGGCCGACGCTGACGAAGACCGACCAGACCCGGGCCCGCCTGCCGCCGCGGACGATCGTCAGCGGCTCGGCGCGCCGCAGCGCGACCGCTGTGGCCACCGCACCGCCGAGCCACTTCCCCAGGCTGCTGCGACGCTCGCGCTCTTCGATGAGTTCCGGGTACGCACCCATGGACACCACGTTGAGGACGGTCACCGTCTCGTCGGCGTCGGCCGTCGCCTCCACCACACCGACCTCCACGGTCGAGCCGGCCGCGAGAGCATCGATGGCGTCGTCGACGCTCTCCACGCTGAGTGCCCGCACGAAGTGGTTGAACGTGCCGCCGGGCATGGCCAGCAACGGTCGATCGTGCTGTCGTGCGAGGTGCGCCATGCGCGACACCGAGCCGTCGCCGCCGTAGATCCCCAGCACGTCGGGTGCGGCATCCGTCTTCATCGCCGCATCGACGACCTCGGCGAGGTCCTCTCCCTCGCCGAGCTCGTGCACCCGTGCGGCCGGCAGTCGCTCGGCGAACGTGCCCGCTGGATCCGAGCGGATCACGGCGGACCCGGATCGCGCGTTCCGCACGATGAGCAGACCACGGCCGTCGGAGCGTGTCCTTGGGTCCATGCCGCGAGGGTACCGACGCAGACAGGGCTGAACGAGGGCTTGCGCCGGCGCCCGCGATCTGCGCGGAACAGCGAGACCCCCGCGCTGCGAGTACGGCACGCTCAGGCCGGGAGGATCGGCCGGTTCTCGTAGAACGTCTGCAGCACCACGGTCGTGCGCGTGTTGACCGACGCGGCGGCACGGATGTCGCGGATCAGCGACTCGAGATGGCGCGGCGACGCGACCCGCACCAGCAGGATGTAGCTGGCGTCGCCCGCGATCGAATGGCACGCCTCGATCTCGGTGAGGTGCTCGAGCAGCTCGGGGGCGTTGTCGGGCTGGGCGGGGTCGAGCGGCGTGATCTCGACGAACGCGGCGAGCGGCTTTCCGACGGCCTCGGCGTCGACGAGGGTGCGGTAGCCCGTGATGACGCCGCGGCTCTCGAGGCGGCGCAATCGCGCCTGCACGGCGGACACCGACAGTCCGACGGCTGCGGACAGGTCGGCGAGGGTGGCGCGGGCGTCCTTCGACACCTCGCGCACGATGGCGGCGTCGATCGCGTCATCCAGGGCGGGCATGATTCGACACTAGTCGCGCGAACAGGAAAATTTCCGGCCGAATCTCGGAGCCAAGGGAACTTCTCTAGAATCAGGAGCGAAACCGCACTCGAAGATCGGAGGTTCACCATGTCCAGCAGCACCCTTCACACGTCGAAGGCGATCGTCGGCGAACCCGAGGTCGTCGAGGACGCCCGCGTGGCCGAGACGAGCGACGCCTGGCTGCGCCTCAAGGCCGCGGCGACCGCGATCCAGAACCTCCAGGTGCACGACGGATCGATTCCGGATGCTGCCGCCCACGCCGAAGCACGCGGCCTGGTCACCGAGATCACGAGCGGCATCCGCGCACTCGCGCCCGCCTTCCCGCACGACGCCGAGTATCTCGCCGCGTCGGGGCGCGACTTCGATCGCTGGATGGACCAGGGGTTCGGCGTCCCCGACTTCCTCGAGTCGCTCGAAGCCTTCCAGCCGCAGCAGCACCGGGCCGACGGCATCCGTCATCTCGTCGTGTTCCCGATGTACACGCAGAACGGCTCGAGCGACCGCCACGTCGAGGCCGTGCTCGTCGAGGTGATCTGGCCGGAGTTCATCGCGCAGCTCGAGGCCGGCGACTACGGCAACAAGCTGTTCGTGTCGCTGCGGTTCGTCGACTTCACCCCCGGGTACGACACGAACTCCGCGGTGCTGTTCCCCGAGACCGTCGCGATGCGCGAGATCCCGACGTTCACGTGGGGCGCGATCTTCCAGGACCGCGAGGCCGCGCGCTACCGCCGCGTCGTCCGTGCCGCCGCCGGCATCACGAAGCTCGACCTCCCCGCCGACGCCGCGCGCATGCTCGACGACCAGGAACTGACCGAGAAGACGTTCGTGATGTGGGACGTCATCCACGACCGCACGCACATGCGCGGCGACCTGCCGTTCGATCCGTTCATGATCAAGCAGCGGATGCCGTACTTCCTGTACTCGCTCGAAGAGCTGCGGTGCGACCTCACGGCGTTCCGCGAGTGCGTCGCGATCGAGCGACGCCTGACGGCGCGGGTCGAGGCGGGCGAGAGTCTGGACGCCGCCGAGGCCGAGATGCTCGAGCACGCGAAGCTCGTGCAGTACGCGGTGATCTTCGACCGCATCTTCCGGTTCTCGATCACGGGCTCGCGCGTGCGCAACTACGACGGACTCGGCGGCCAGCTGCTGTTCGCGTGGCTGCACCAGCGCGACGTGCTGCACTGGACCGACACCGCGCTCGCCTTCGACTGGGACGACGTGCCCGCGGCGGTGATCGCGCTCGGCGAGGCGATCGACGAGCTGTACTGGCGCTCGATCGACCGGCCGAAGACCGCGCACTGGCTCGCGGCGTACGATCTCGTGCGCTCCACGCTGACGCCCAACCCCGCTTCGCGGTGGGCGCGGGGCCTCCCCGACGAGATCCTCGCCGGCGCCCCGAGGGGCTACACCGACGCGGTCCTGGACGACGAGTTCCCGCTGTCGATGTTCTTCGAGGCGCTCAACAAGAAGATGAAGCCGGTCATCGAGTCCACCGCCGGGATCACGGGGCGCGATTCCTGACGCCGACACGGGCGTTCTCGGCGAGGCTCGCCTCTCGCCGAGAACGCCCGTTCGCGACGTGGGAAGGTGGAGGCATGAGCGTCTCAGGCAGACTCGTGATCATCGCCGGCGCGACCAGCGCGTCGGGCCTCACCGCCGCGCGCGTACTGCGCGATGCGGGTGCGCGCGTGGTGGCAGTCGGCCGCGACGCCGGCAAGCTGCGCGGCCTGGTCGAGTTACTCGAAACGGATGCTGCGTCCCTGGCCGGAGGCACCGCAGGAAGCGTGCGCACCGAGGTGTGCGACCTGGGTGACGAGGCCCAGGTTGCGGAGCTGGCAGAGCGCATCCACGCAGCGGACGGCCCGGTCGACGGGGTGCTGCACCTCGTGGGCGGATGGCGCGGCGGCGGCGGCCTGGCGGGGCAGAGCGACGCCGACTTCCGCTTCCTGGAGGGCTCCCTCACGGCGCTGCGCCACGTGAGCCGTGCGTTCGACGCCGACCTGCGGGCCTCCGAGGCGGGCCGGCTCGCGGTGGTGTCGTCCACGGCGGTGGCGCGTCCGCTCGCCGGCGGCGCGAACTACGCCGCGGTGAAGGCCGCGACCGAGGCGTGGGCCCGCGCCGTCGCACAGGGCTTCGCGAAGGACGCCCGGGATTCCGGGAAGCCGCAGGCCGCAGCATCCGTGATCTTCCGCGTGAAGAGCCTCGACAGACTCGAAGAGGCCCTCGCGCACCGGTTCGCCGACCTCTGGATCGCCGAAGCCGCCGACATCAACGACACCATCGTCGAGCTCACCGACCCCTCGCTGTGACGGCCGCGGTGCGGCCGCACGCGATACGAGATTGGACACCCGTGACCACGATCCACGACCCGAACCTGCGCGGCTTCGCCAGCGACAACTACTCCGGCATCCACCCCGAGGTGCTCGCGGCGATCGCCGCCGCCAACGACGGCCACCAGGTCGCGTACGGCGACGACGTCTACACCGAGCGTCTGCAGTCGGTGATGGCGCGCCACTTCGGCGAAGGCGTCGAGGCGTACCCGGTGTTCAACGGCACCGGTGCGAACGTCGTCGGGTTGCAGTCGATGCTCCCCCGCTGGGGCGCGGTGGTCTCGGCCGGGACGGCGCACATCAACGTCGACGAGGGCGGCGCGCCCGAGCGCGTGGCCGGCATCAAGCTGCTGACCGTCCCGACGGACGACGGCAAGCTCACCCCCGAGCTCATCGACCGTGAGGCGTGGGGCTGGGGCGACGAGCACCGCGCGCAGCCGCTCGTGGTGTCGATCACCCAGTCGACCGAGCTCGGCACGCTGTACACGGTCGACGAGATCACGGCGATCGCGGACCACGCGCACAGCCTCGGCATGCACGTGCACATGGACGGCTCACGCATCTCGAACGCGGCCGCATCCCTCGATGTGCCGTTCCGCGCGTTCACACGCGACGCGGGCGTCGACGTGCTGAGCTTCGGCGGGACCAAGAACGGTGCGATGCTCGGCGAGGCCGTGGTCGTGCTCAACCCGTCGGCGTCGGAAGGACTCAAGTTCCTCCGCAAGCTCGACATGCAGCTCGCGTCGAAGATGCGCTTCGTGTCGGCGCAGCTGCTCGCTCTCCTCGAGGGCGACCTGTGGCACCGCAACGCCTCGCACTCCAACGCCATGGCCCAGCGCCTGCGCCACGGCATCGAGGCGGGGCTCGCCGACGGCTCGATCTCGGGCATCGAGTTCACGCAGCCGACGCAGGCGAACGGCGTCTTCGCGACCCTGCCCGACGGCGTCGCCGAGCGCCTGCGCACCTCGTTCAAGTTCTATGACTGGGATGCTGCGAAGAACGAGGTCCGCTGGATGTGCAGCTTCGACACCTCCGAGAACGACATCGACGCCTTCCTCGCCGCCATCGCCCGCGAGACTTCGGCGGCCTGACTCCCCGCGAAACTCGGATTTCTGGCGAGAGTCGGACCGATCCCCGCGGGATCGTCCGACTTCCGCGGGATCTCCGAACTCGGCCACCTCGTTCCTCGCTCGTTGAGCGAGCGAGGCACGAGCGAGACGAAACGCCCCGGACTTTGCGGAAAGTCCGGGGCGTTTCGTCTTCGCGCGCCAGAGCGCGCTCCGCTCAACGAGCGGGGGGACGGGGTCAGCCTTCGTGGTGCCCGCCCTCGGCGTGCTCGCCCTCGGTCTGCTCGCCGTCCCCGTGCTCACCCTCGGGTCCTGCGCCCTCGCCGTCCGCAACCTCGGCGGTCTCAGCCTGGTCGACCTCGGTCTCGGCGACCGCAGCCTCGGCATCCACGGCGGCGGCAGCATCCGTCTCATCCGTCTCGATCTCGTCGCTGGCGGCGTCTTCGGCCGACGTGAGGGGGGTCTCGGGGCGGATCAGCTCCTTGACCTCGGCCATGAAGCTCATCAGCTGGTGCTGCTGCCAGCGCAGCTGGCGGGTGCGGTCCTCGGCGTCGCGGAGCACGGACTGCGAGTGGGTCGTCACGAGGTCGATGATGCGCTCGGCCTTCACGTGTGCGCGGTCGAGGTGCTCGCGGGCGCGCAGCTGCGCGTCGGCCTCGATCTGCTGCGACTGGGCGCGCATGAGACGCTCGAAGTCCTCGGCCTTCACCGACACACGCTGGGCGTGCTCGAGCGATGCGGCGACCTGCTCGTTGGCGTCCTGCGTGATGCGCTCGGCGTGCGCGACCGCCTGGTTGTGCAGCACGAGGAACTCCTGGTGCGCGTCATCCTGGCGGCGGGTGAGGGATGCCTCGAACTCGAGGGCACGCAGACGCAGCTCGCGCACCGTTTCTTCGGCCTCCGAGCGGTCGCGGGCGGTCTCGCGGGCCACGGTCGAGCGCAGCACGGCCGCGCCCTTCTCGGCCTCGGAACGGATGGCAGCGGCCTCGCGCTCGGCCTGCGACACCTTCTCGGCCGCGTGCGCGGCCTCGCGCTCGAGGCGCGCCTCGTGCGCGGTGAGCTCGGTGTCGATCTTCAGCTGGATCTGCTGGGCGTCGTGCTGCGCCTGCGAGACGATGCCGTCAGCCTCGGCCTGCGCGGATGCGCGGCGGTTCGCGATCTCTTCGCGCGCGGCCTCGAGCAGGCGGTCGCCCTGGATCGTGGCATTGCGGATGAGCAGGCTCGCCTGGTCCTCGGCGACGCGCAGCACCTCTTCGAACTGCTGACGGTTGGGCGACTCGGTGGTCGCGCCGACGAGCTCGTCGCTCAGGGTCTGCACGCGCTGCTCGGCGTCGGCGATCTTGGCGTTCGCGAGTTCGAGCTCGCCCTGCAGCCGCTGGACGGCGTCGCCCTCTTCCTCGCGGGCGGCCGATGCCTCGGCCGCGACGCGCTCGAGGTCGGCCTGGCGCGTCTGCTCGGCTTCGGCGAGAGCCGCTTCGAGACGCTCGACCTCTTCCTGCCGAGCGACGAGGGTGGCGTCGATCTCGGCCTGACGTTCGGCGATCGCCGCATCGATCTCGGCCTGGCGGCGCTCGTTGGCCGTCTGCAGCTCGGCCTCGAGGCGCTCGGCCTTCGCGCGGCTCTGGGCGACGGCGGCACCCGCGCGGCGCTGGTGCTGCTTCAGCTGTGCGACCTCGTCGCTGGCGGCGCGCATGCGCGCGTCGAGCCCGGCGATGGCCGCGTCGACCTCTTCCTTGTCGTATCCGCGGAAGGTCGTCGTGAAGCCCGATCCGAACGCGGTGGTCGCCGTGTCGCCGATGAGGTTGTCGAACGGGGTCGGGTCGTCCTGACCCGTGTTTCCGGCGCTCTGGGCGTGGTCGGACATCGGTATCTCCGCTTTCTGTGGCGAGGGTGGTGCAACTTCGGCGAGTGCTCGCGGCGGAGGCGTGCGGTACCGCGCCCGCCGCGCCGGCGAACGGATCGCCGCGCGCGCGGGCAGCGGTGGCCGCACCGTCCTCGACGACACCGGGGGGTGTGTCGCGGGTGACTGCGCTTCGGGGGTAGGTGAACCCTACAACGCCGCGCTGTGTGCGCGAAACGTCATTCGCCCGCGAGCCACTCGCGGTACGCGTCGAACGACGAAGGGCGCCCCAGGAACGCTTCGACGAGGTCCCGCGCGTCCCGCGATCCGCCCCGTTCCAGCACCTCCGCGCGGTAGCGATGGGCGGCTTCGGGGTCCATCAATCCCGCCCCGAACCCGCTCAGCAGGTCGCGCGCGATCACCAGGCTCCATTGGTAGGTGTAGTAGCAGGCGCCGTACCCCGTGAGGTGCCCGAATCCGGCATACGAATGAAGTCCGCCCAGCGGCTGGACGGGACTGGATGCTGCGTACAGCCGCTCCGTCTCGGCCTGAAGGTCGGTGGGCCGGTCGACGTGCAGGTGATACGACACGTTGGCATGCCCCAGCTGGCGGCGCACCTCGAGCGCACGCCCGAAGGCGTCGGCGGTGCGCATGCGCTCGACGAGATCGGCCGGGATCGGCTCGCCGTCGGCGTTCGCGCTGAACGAGGCCAGGACCTCGGCGTCCCATGCCCACTCCTCGAGGAGCTGGCTGGGTGCTTCGACGAAGTCCCACTCGGTCGCGACCCCGCTGAAGCGGGCGAAGCGCTGCCGGCCGCCCAGGATGTCGTGCACGAGATGCCCGAACTCGTGGAAGAACGTGACCACCTCGTCGTGCTCGAGCAGTCCGCGCGAGAAGTTGCACAGGAGCGCCGCCTCGGGAAGCACACGTCCGGAGACGCCGGGCGCGAGCGGGAAGCAAGCGGCGTGGCTGAACTTGCCCTCGCGCGGGTGCAGGTCGAGGTGGATGCGCCCGAGGCGATCGCCGTCGCGCACGACGTCGTAGGTCTGCACGTCGTCGTGCCACGCGGGGGCGTCGACCGGCACATACTCGACGTCGAGCAACCGGCCGGTGACATCGAGAATGCCCGCGACGACGCGCTCGAACGGGAAGTACGACCGCACGAGCTGTGCGTCGACGTCATACTGCTCGCGCTTGATCGCGCCGAGCAGGTACCAGAAGTCGGCGATCGAGACGACGTCGGCATCGGGGGTGTCACGGCGCAGGCGTTCGAGCAGGATCGGGTACTCGGCATCCGTCGCCGCCCGCGACGCGTCGTCGAGCCGGGAGAGGAACGCCGGGATCTCGGCCCCCGACCCGATCATGCGGGTCTCGGTCTCGTAGTCGGCCCAGTCCGCGTACCCGAGCAGACGGGCGCGCTCGGCGCGCACGTCGAGCAGCTCGGCCAGGATCCCGTCGTTCTCGGGCCACGCGAGGTCGTTGTAGGCGGTCACCAACGCGACGCGGGTCGCACGGTCGTGCGCGTAGTCGCGGACCGGCATGAGGTCGGGGTAGTCGGTCGACAGTGTCACCCGGCCCTCTGCATCGGCGGGGTGGGCGTCGATGAAGTCCTGCGGCATTCCGCCCAGGCCCTCCGCCGGAACGGTGATCTCGCGGCGCCCGTCGCGGATGTTGCGCGAGAACGCCAGCGACAGCTCGGTGTCGCGGTCGGCCAGCTGCCGGGCACGCTCGCGGTCCGCCTCGTCCAGCTCGACGCCACCGCGGCGGAAGTCGCGCAGCAGGTGCGTGAGCAGACGCGCCTGGTCTGCGTCGAGACCGTCGGTCGAGGCATCCGCGAACGAATTCCACAGATCGCGGTTCAAGAGGCGCGCCGCCGACAGCGACTCGACCGCCTGCACCTGCGACTCCGCGATCTCGCGCACCTCGGCGTCGGGGTGCGCCTCGCTCACGACGTAGGCCTCGCTCAGCGCCTCGGCGAGGGCGATGTCGGCGTCGTTCCAGAGCTCGAGGCGTGCCGCGGTCGTCAGTTCCGCGCCGGAGGTCAGGCGGGCGTCGATCTCGTGCACGCGGGCGATGCGCTCGGCAGGGCGCGCGGTCGCGAAGGCCGCCCAGCCGGCGGCGTCGGACGGGAAGGGCAGGGGTGCGAGAGTCACCCTGCGAGCCTATGCGCGGGCGGTGACACCGCGCGAGGGCGGGATCCGGGCGGGCGCGAGGGTCAGCGCAGCGCGCCGACGCTTGCGAGCGCCATGCGCACGAGGGTGCCGCGGCCGCCCTCCATCTCGGCGGAGAGGGCATCGGATGCCGCCTCCTCCGGTGTCAGCCAGGTCACCTCGAGCGCGTCCTGACGTGGCTCGCACGTGCCGGTGACGGGGACGACGAACGCGAGCGACACCGCGTGCTGCCGGTCGTCGTGGTAGGCGCTGACGCCCGGGAGCGGGAAGTACTCGGCGACGGTAAACGGCGTCGGCTGCGGCGGCAGCATGGGGAAGGCCATCGGCCCGAGGTCGTTCTCGAGGTGCCGGAACAGCGCGTCGCGGACGGTCTCGCCGTACCGCACGCGACCCGACACGATGGTGCGCGAGATCTCCCCGATGGGGGTCGCCCGCAGCAGGATGCCGACTTGCGTGACCTGACCCATGCCGTCGGTGCGCACCGGAACGCCCTCGACGTAGAGCATGGGCAGCCGGCGACGAGCCTCTTCGAGCTCGATGTCGCTCAGCCACGCGGGATTCGAGACATTGCCGGCCGGCGGGCCGAACGGCTCGTCACCCGCAGGTTCGGGGTCGGGAGTGCGCACGGACATGCCTCTTGTATACCCCGCGCGACCCACCCGCGACGAGGACCGCTGTTCCCGCCTCGGCCGTGTCGGCGTCGCATGTCAGGATGAAGGCATGCCGGAAGCGCTCGTTCTCGATGCCGACGCCGTGCTGTGGTCGACCGAGCGGTCGGCCCTCGCAGGACGCCACCTCCTCCTTCTCCTGCACGGCTACGGCGCCGATGAGCATGACCTCTATCCCCTGCGCGGCTACCTTCCCGACGCCTTCGTCGTCGCGAGCCTCGCCGCTCCCCTCGTTCCGCCGTGGCCGGCGCCCGGTCGCTCCTGGTACCCGATCGACGGCCTGGACGGCCGCGACCCCTCGCACGTCACGCGCGCTGCCGAGGCGGTGATCGACTGGGTCGACGCGCACGCGGGGGGAGCAGCATCCGTCGGTCTGCTTGGTTTCTCGCAGGGCGGAGCGGTCTCGCTGCAGGCCGTGCGTCTCGACCCCCAGCGGTTCGCGTTCGCCGCCAACCTGTCGGGCTACGTGACGCCCGGCGAGCTGCCGAAGGACGCCGAACTCGCCGAGCGGAGGCCTCCGGTGTTCTGGGGCCGGGGCACCAACGACGACGTCATCCCGGGCTTCCTGGTCGAGCACACGACGCAATGGCTGCCCGAGCACGTCGACCTGAGCGGTCGCGTGTACCCGGGCCTCACGCACAGCGTGTCGGAGCAGGAGCTCGACGACGTGCGGGTCTTCCTCGACAAGCAGCTCGAAGACCTCACGACGGCCGGGTCCTGACGCCCGCCCTGGCCCTGTCCAGGGATATCGGCTATGGTGGCTGACGGCCTTGTCCCCTCCGTGAGGAACTCCCTTGAAGCTGATCGACGCGACCGCGCTGTAATCGCGCTGCTCCGTCGACTCTCGACGCGCCAGCGCTTGAACCACTTCGCGCTGCCGTCGATCCGCCGCTTCCTCACCCCGCTCCGGCATGCCCGGGCGCCGGTCCTGCGGCCCCTCGGTGTCAGCGCACGTCTGACACAGGAGGCCTCATGCCCGCTCACACCCTCACCCCTGCCATCGTCCTCGACCGGGTCTCGTTCGCCTGGCCCGACGGCACCGCCGCGCTCTCGGATGTCTCCGGAGCGTTCGGCACAGGCAGCACCGGTCTCGTCGGCCGCAACGGCTCCGGCAAGTCCACGCTCATGCGGCTCATCGCCGGCGAGCTCACGCCCTCGGGCGGTCACATCGCACGGACGACGGATGCTGCATACCTTCCGCAGCGCCTGACGCTCGACGTCGACCGGCCCGTCGCCGACCTGCTCGGCGTGGGCGACACGCTCCGGGCGCTGCGCGCCATCGAGTCCGGCGATGCCGACCCGCGTCACTTCGACGCGGTCGGCTCCGACTGGGACATCGAAGCGCGCGCGCACGCGGCGCTCGCTGACGCCGGTCTCGTCCCCGACATGCTCGACCGCAGCGTCGGGCAGCTGTCGGGCGGCGAGGCGGTGCTCACCGCGATCGCCGGCATCCGGCTGCGTGGCGCGTCGATCGCGCTGCTCGACGAGCCCACCAACAACCTCGACCGCCAGGCGCGTTCACGTCTGCACGACATGGTGCGCTCGTGGCGCGGTGCGCTGATCGTGGTCAGCCACGACACGTCGCTGCTCGAGCTGATGGACGACACCGCCGAGCTCTACGCCAACTCGCTGTCGGTCTTCGGCGGCCCGTACTCCGAGTGGCGGGCGTGGCTGGATGCCGAGCAAGGCGCCGCCCGCGATGCCGAGCGCGCCGCGCGCCAGGCCGTCAAACGCGAGAAGCGCCAGCGCATCGAGGCCGAGACGACGATCTCGCGCCGCGCCGCGATGGGGCAGAAGGCCTTCGACGAGAAGCGCGTGCCGAAGATCGTCGCGAACGGGCGTCGCATGGCCGCCCAGGTGTCGGCGGGCAAGCTGCGCGGCGAGAAGGCAGATCGCGAGGCATCCGCCCGCGACGCCCTCGATGCCGCGGAGCGCCGTGTGCGCGACGACGACATCGTGAAGATCGACCTGCCCGACCCGGGTGTTCCGGCCGGGCGCCGCATCGCCATGCTCGGCGACGGCGAGCGCTCGTGGATCATCCAGGGACCCGAGCGGGTCGCGCTGATCGGCCCCAACGGCGCCGGAAAGACGACGCTGCTCGAGCGCCTCGTCGGCTCCGATGCGGAGGATTCAGGAGAACCTGTCGTCGACGGCCCGGAAACAGGTGCCGTAGCCGGATTCCTCCTGAGTTCTGTGCGCGGCACGCTGCACACCGACCGGGTCGGCTACCTCCCGCAGCGCGTGGACGGACTCGATGACGCGGCATCCGTGCTCGAGAACGTCGCCCCGTCGGCGCCGAACGTCACGATCGTCGAGCTGCGCAACCGGCTCGCGCGGTTCCTCATCCGAGGAGCCGCGGTGGAACGTCCGGTCGGAACGTTGTCGGGCGGCGAGCGGTTCCGGGTGGCGCTCGCGCGGCTCATGCTCGCCGATCCGCCGCCGCAGCTGCTCGTGTTCGACGAGCCGACGAACAACCTCGACCTCGACACGGTCGACCAGCTCGTCGACGCGATCGCGGCGTACCGCGGCGCGGTGCTCGTCGTGAGCCACGACGACGCGTTCCTCGAACGGATCGGCGTGAGCCTCGTGCTCGAGCTCGACCGCGACGGCACGCTCACCGAACGCTGACGCCGGGTCGCGGCATCCGTCTCCGGAACAGGGATGGATGCCGCGGCCTGGCCCCCGCGCGAAGCGGGGGGCTCGCACCCGTGCGGGCGCTCACCGACACGAGCAGGATGGAGCCATGAACGCACTCGTCAGACCTCAGCAGGGCCGATGGATCGCCGGCGTCTGCGCCGCCATCGCCAACCGCTTCGGGTGGAACGTCACCCTCGTGCGCATCCTCACCCTGATCGCGGTCGTCTTCTTCGGTCTGTCGCTGTGGATCTACATCCTGCTGTGGATCCTGGTGCCCTCCGAGCGCTGACCTCTGGCGCCGGCGGTGCCACCGGGCCATGATGAACGCATGCATCGCCTGGTCCGCCCCTTAAAAGGGCGCATGATCGCCGGAGTCTGCCAGGGCATCGCCGACCGCTTCGGCTGCAGCGTGGTGCCGGTGCGTGTGCTGTGGGTCGGGTCGACCGTGTTCTTCGGCGTCTCGATCCTGATGTACCTGCTGTTCTGGATCCTCATGCCCGACGAGCGCTGACTCAGGCGCTCAGGGCGCGACGAAGGTGGCCGCGAAGACAGCGGCGAGTTCGTGCGGCGCCCATCCGCTGTCGGGGGCGATGACGACGCTCATCGCGTTGACGCCGTCCGTCACTACATACTCCTCGCCGAGGTAGCCGCCGCCCTGGGTAGAGGAGAACGCCTGCACGCCGGGCACGCCGAGATCGACGGGTTGCCCGGGATCCACGGAGGAAAGGCCCCAGGCGACACCCGACTCGAAGACCGCGACCGCGAACTGATGACCCGCGGTCTCGAATCCGCACCACGCACGGCGGGAGGCGATGTCCGCGAGAACGGTCCCGGGGCTGGGTGGGTCGTGGTAACCAGCCTCTTGCGCCGTGACGGTCGAGCCCATGCGCGAGCCCAGCTGGACGGCGAGATCCGCGCACGTCTCCCTGGGCCACCAGCGCTCGCGATCGCGCTGCCAGCTGAGCCCTGCATCCGCTGTCCGAGCGGCGATGCCCGCGCCGACGTGGGCTCCGATCCTGTCGGCCTCGACGCGGCCGCGTTCGGCGAGGTCGCTCGAATGACCCATGATCACGAGCTCCGGAGACTCCCACCGCCAGGAGCATTCCCATTCGCATGGGCCGAAGTAGAAATCGGCGCCGTCGTCGGGCAGGGCCGCCCCGTCGAGCCCATTCTTCGGGAGGATCGTGACGTTCCCGGTGACGCCACCGCCCTTCCACTCGCACACCAATCCGCCGACATTGTCGACGGTGCGTGTCCACGTCTGATCGCGGCGAACGATCTCGATGCCATCGATTCCGGTGGCGGCGGTCAATTCCGCCGCCGGCACGGCGACCGCGCAGTCTCCTCCGAACACCGCGGGAGGAGCCTGACCTCCGCCGATGGTCTGAACCGTCGGCGTCGGCGTCGGCGTCGGGTCGGCCGATGCGACCGGACCAGGGGTCGAGGTCGCGCCGGGCTCGGCCGTCGGCGCACAGGCGGTGAGGAAGCCGATCACTGCCAGTGCAGCGAGGGCGAGGGGAAGGGATCGTCTCACGGCATCTCCATCGAGGGGTCCAGCGACTCTATCCACGTCGCGGCCACACGCGATCATCGCGCTCACAACGATTCGGCCACGGCCCGAGCCGAAGCCCGGCGGTGTCCGACGCTCAGGGCTGCTTCTTCTGGCGTCCTGGGGCGTTGCCGCTGTTGCCGGGGGCGTCGGTCGACTCGGTCTCGTCCCCCGGCGGCTGGGTCTCGGTGGGCACCGGCTGCGGAGCCGGATCGGCGACGACCGGCTGCTCGACGGGCGCCTCGGGCTCGGCATCCGCTTCCTCGACCGGCTCGTCCGTCGGCGTCGAGGACGGCGTCGGCCTGGCGGCGGGAAAGGATGCCGAGGGCCGCGGCTCAGAGACGGGCGCCGGGTCGGCGGGCACCAGCGGCGCCTGATTCTGCGACGCTCCGATGATCGTGGTGACGACCACCAGGAGCGAGAGCCCCAGTGCGCCGCAGAGGGCGCCGAGCCCGAACGTCTGCACGCGGCGGGAGCGCATCCACGAGCGGTGGGCGAGCGCCGGACTGGTGCGGCGGGTGAGCGGAGCCGGGGCCGTGGGCTCGCTCGAGGGCATCGGTTCCATCACGGTCCTCGGCGGTGAGCGCGTGCCGGGGGTGCACGCACGCAGGGAGCCTACGCGACGGCCCTGGACGGAACCTGGCCCGATGTCGGCGATCACGACGAAGATGGAGTGATGGGCGACGTCCTCGAGCGGTTCGGTCCTGCCACGCAGGACTGGTTCCGCGGCGCCTTCCATGCCCCGACCGACGCGCAGAAGGGCGCGTGGGAGGCGATCTCCGCCGGCAAGCATGCGCTCGTCGTCGCGCCGACCGGTTCGGGCAAGACGCTGTCGGCGTTCCTGTGGGCGATCGACCGCGTCTTCCACGACAAGGCCCCGGCGTCGCCGGCTCCCGAGGGCAAGAAGAAGCGACGGGATGCTGCCGCCCCTGCCACCCGGATCCTCTACATCTCCCCCCTCAAGGCGCTCGGCGTCGACGTCGAGCGCAACCTCCGGTCGCCACTCGTCGGGATCGGGCAGTCCGCGCGGCGCCTGGGCCTCAGCGTCCCCGACGTCACCGTCGGCGTGCGGTCGGGTGACACCCCCGCGGGTGACCGGCGCAAGCTCGTGCAGACGCCGCCCGACATCCTCATCACGACCCCCGAGTCGCTGTACCTCATGCTCACGAGCCGCGCGGGCGAGACGCTGCGCGACGTCCACACCGTGATCGTCGACGAGGTGCACGCCGTCGCGGCCACGAAGCGCGGAGCGCACCTGGCGGTGAGCATGGAGCGTCTCGACGCGCTGCGACGCTCGTTCGCACCCGATGCTCCGCCCGCGCAGCGCATCGGCCTGTCGGCGACCGTGCGTCCGATCGACGAGGTGGCACGGTTCCTCGGCGGTGCGGAGCCCGTCGAGATCGTGGCGCCGCGCGCGAGCAAGGCCTTCGACATGAAGGTCGTCGTGCCCATCGGCGACATGCTGAACCCGCCTCCGCCGCCGAGCCCGTTCGGCTCTGACGGCGACGGCTCCTGGGACGAGCCGGGCGCGGCGGACGAGCCGATCGACGAGGACTGGTTCGCCGACGGACAGTCCTCGGGCTCGCGACCGAAGGCCTCCGGGGCCGGCGAGACCGAGATGACGGGGTCGGTCTGGCCGCACGTCGAGGAGGCGATCGTCGATCGCATCCTGCTGCACCGCTCGACCATCGTGTTCTGCAACTCCCGTCGCCTCGCCGAACGGCTGACCGGCCGGCTGAACGAGATCTACTCCGAGCGCCTCGGACTCGACCTGCCGGATCCGACCGTGCCCGCCGCGATGATGGCGCAGGCCGGTGCGACGGCGGGGGCCGATCCCGTGCTCGCGAAGGCGCACCATGGATCGGTCTCGAAGGAGCAGCGAGCGCAGGTCGAGGAAGAGCTGAAGTCCGGCATCCTGCGCTGCGTGGTCGCGACCTCGAGTCTCGAGCTCGGCATCGACATGGGGGCGGTCGACCTCGTGATCCAGGTCGAGGCCCCGCCGAGCGCGGCTTCGGGACTCCAGCGCATCGGCCGCGCCGGTCACCAGGTCGGCGAGGTGAGCCGTGCCGCCCTGTTCCCGAAGCACCGCGGCGACGTGCTCCACACCGCGATCGTCACCGAGCGCATGCTCGCGGGGCAGATCGAGGCGATCGCGATCCCCCAGAACCCACTCGACATCCTCGCCCAGCAGACGGTGGCCGCCGCCGCGATCGGTCCCGTCGACGTCGAGGGCTGGTACGAGACGCTCAAGCGCAGCGCGCCCTTCCGCTCCCTCCCGCGCTCGGCGTACGAGGCGACCCTCGACCTCATCGCCGGCAGGTTCCCGTCCGATGAATTCGCCGAACTGCGTCCCCGGGTCATCTGGGACCGCGACCTCGGCGTGCTGACCGGGCGCCCGGGCGCGCAGCACATCGCGGTGACGAGCGGCGGTACGATCCCCGATCGCGGCCTTTTCGGCGTCTTCATCGCGGGCGAATCCCAGAACGCGCGGGTCGGCGAGCTCGACGAGGAGATGGTCTACGAGTCACGCGTCAACGACGTCTTCACCCTGGGCACCACGAGCTGGCGCATCGTCGAGATCACCCACGATCGCGTCAACGTGCTGCCCGCGTTCGGGCAACCCGGCAAGGTGCCGTTCTGGCACGGCGACGGCATCGGCCGTCCCGCCGAGCTCGGCGAGGCGCTCGGCAAGTTCTCGCGCGAGGTGTCGGCGGCGAAGCCCGACAAGGCCGAGTCGCGGCTGCGCGAGGCGGGCCTCGACGAGTTCGCGCAAGACAACCTGCTGGCGTATCTGGCCGAGCAGCGCGAGGCCACCGGCACGCTGCCGACCGACCGCCAGCTCACTGTCGAGCGCGGCAGGGACGAAGTCGGGGACTGGCGCGTGATCCTGCACTCGCCGTACGGCATGCAGGTGCACGCGCCGTGGGCCCTCGCGGTGAACGCGCGCATCCGCGAGCGACTCGGAGTCGACGGATCGGCGGTGGCGAGCGACGACGGGATCATCGCGCGGATTCCGGATGCCACCGCCGAGCCGCCGGGCGCGGACCTCTTCGTCTTCGATCCCGAAGAGCTCGACCAGATCGTCACCGAGGAGGTCGGCGGCTCTGCGCTGTTCGCCTCCCGGTTCCGCGAGTGCGCAGCGCGCGCGCTCCTGATGCCGCGTCGCAACCCGGGCAAGCGCACGCCCCTATGGCAACAGCGGCAGCGATCCGCGCAGCTGCTCGAGGTCGCCCGCCGCTATCCGACCTTCCCGATCATCCTCGAGACGCTCCGCGAGGTCCTGCAGGACGTCTACGACGTGCCGTCGCTGCTGCGCCTCATGCGCGGGATCGGCGAGCGGCGCATCAGGCTCATCGAGACCGAGCCCGCACAGCCCTCGCCGTTCGCGCGCGACCTCCTCTTCGGCTACGTCGGCGCGTTCATGTACGAGGGCGACTCGCCGCTCGCCGAGCGTCGCGCCGCGGCGCTCTCCGTCGACCCCGCCCTGCTCTCCGAGCTGCTCGGCAAGGTCGAGATGCGGGAGTTGCTCGACCCCGACGTTATCGCCCAGTTCGAGCGCGAGGCCCAGCGCGTCGACCCCGAGCGACGCGCGCGGGGGCTCGAGGGTGTCGCTGATCTGCTCCGCCTCCTCGGCCCGCTCGACGCGGCCGAGGTCGCAGCCCGCGTGGAATCCGCCGTCGAGGCGAACGGTGCCGGTGCTCCGCACGCGACCGAGGCCGAGGCATCCGCTCTCCTCGATGCCCTGGTCTCGGCGCGGCGCGCGATCCCGGTGACCATCGCCGGCATCACGCGCATCGCCGCGATCGAAGACGCGGGGCGGCTGCGCGATGCCCTCGGCGCGGCGCTGCCCGTCGGCATCCCCACCGCGCTCCTCGAACCCGTCGCCGATCCCCTCGGCGATCTCGTGGCGCGGTACGCGCGCACTCACGGACCGTTCACGGCGGATGCCGCGGCCGACCGTCTCGGCATCGGCGTGGCCGTCGCGCGGCTGACGCTGCAGCGCCTCGAGTCGCAGGGACGCGTCACCAGCGGCTTCTTCCTTCCCGATCCTTCGACGGGCTCGGGAGCGGCGGGGGCGACGCGCGCGGATGAGACGGAGTGGTGCGACACCGAGGTGCTCCGCCGCCTTCGCATGCGCTCGCTCGCGGCGATCCGCGGCAGCGTCGAGCCGGTGCCGCAGCATGCGTACGCCCGCTTCCTCCCGGTGTGGCAGCACGTGACGCGGCCGCTCGAGGGGATCGACGGCGTCGCCGCGGTCGTCGAGCAGCTCGCGGGCGTGCCGATCCCGGCGAGCGCGTGGGAGTCGCTCGTGCTCCCCGCCCGCGTCGCGGACTACACGTCCGGCATGCTCGACGAGCTCACGGCCACCGGCGAAGTGGTGTGGTCGGGCCACGGCAGTCTGCCCGGCCGCGACGGCTGGATCGCCCTGCACCCGGCCGACGCGGTGCCGCTCACGCTGGCACTCCCCGACGAGGCGGAAGAGGTCGCACCCGGCTCGCTCGACGCGCAGCTGCTCGCGGCGCTCGGCGGTGGCGGGGCGTACTTCGCCGCGCAGCTGCGGCAGACCACCGGCGCCGAGAACGAGCAGTCCGTCGTCGACGCGCTGTGGCGACTGACGTGGGCGGGCCTCGTGACCAACGACACGTTCGCGCCGGTCCGGGCGCTCGTGTCGGGAGGATCGCAGGCCCATCGGGTGAGCCGCCGCACACCCCGCGCACGGCTCTACCGGGGTGCGGCGGTGCGCGCGGTGGCAGCATCCGTTCCCGCTCGTCCACCGGCGATCGGCGGAAGGTGGTCGCTGCTGCCCAGCGCCGAACCCGACGCCGCCCTGCGGGCGACCGCGACGGCGAGCCTGCTGCTCGACCGGTACGGCGTGGTGACGCGCGGCGCGGTGCAGTCGGAGGGCGTGCCCGGCGGGTTCGCGCAGACCTATCGCGTGCTCGCGGGTTTCGAGGAAGCGGGCCACTGCCGCCGCGGTTACGTGATCGAGAAGCTCGGCGCGGCGCAGTTCGCGGCCTCGGCGACCGTCGACCGGCTGCGCGAGTTCGCCGGGCTCTCCGACCCTCCGCCCTTGCGGGCGGTGACGCTGGCGGCGACCGATCCCGCAAATCCTTACGGCGCAGCGCTCGCGTGGCCGGCGCTGGAGGGCGTCTCCCACCGCCCGGGTCGCAAGGCGGGCGCCCTCGTCGTGCTGGTCGACGGCGCGCTCACGCTGTACCTCGAGCGTGGCGGCAAGTCCGCGCTCGCGTTCACGGGCGACGAAGCGGCGCTGGCCGCCGCCACGCGCGACCTCGCGGCGACCGCTCGCGCGCGGCGCCTCGACACCCTCACCATCGAGCAGGTGAACGGTGCGTTCGTCTACGGCACCCACGTGGGCAAGACGCTTCGCGATGCCGGCTTCGTGGAGTCGCCGCGCGGTCTCACACTGCGCCGCCTCACTGCGGGCGACGCCCTCCGACAGGCTCAGGGGCCGGGAGGCGCTCAGGGACCGGAGGACAGGACAGGCGCACGTGCCTGAGGGCGACACCGTCTACCGCGCTGCACGGCGGCTCGACGCGGCGCTCGCAGGGGCGACCGTGACGCGCTTCGAGCTGCGGGTCCCGCAGCTGGCCACCACGGACCTGCGCGGTGAAGTGGTGCACGACGTGGTCTCGCGCGGCAAGCACCTGCTCCACCGCATCGGGTCCTGGACGCTCCACACGCACCTCAAGATGGAGGGCGAATGGCACGTCTACCGACGCGGTGAGCGCTGGCACGCTCTCGCCTTCCGTGCGCGGGCGATCATCGGGGCGACGGCGCCCGACGGTGTCCAGTGGGAGACCGTCGGGTTCGACCTCGCCGACATCAAGCTCGTCCCGACGGCCGACGAGGACCAGCTCGTCGGCTATCTCGGTCCCGATCCGCTGTCCGACTCGTGGGATCCCGCTGAGGCGACCCGTCGACTGGCGGCCGACACCCGCGCGGTGCACGTCGCCGTGCAGGACCAGCGCAACATCGCGGGGTTCGGCAACGAGTACGCGAACGAGATCCTGTTCGTGCGCGGCGTCCTGCCCACGACGCCCGCGAATGAGACGGATGCTGCGGCCATCGTGGATCTCGGAGCCCGCATGATCCGCGCGAACCGCGACCGTTCAGGACGCACCTTCACGGGTGACGCGCGCGCCGGCCGATCGACGTGGGTGTATCGGCGCGAAGGCCGCCCATGTCGCCGATGCGGCACTCTCATCCTGGGTGGCAGCATGGGCGTCGATCCGACGCGCGAGCGCATCGTGTTCTGGTGCCCCACCTGCCAGCGCTGAGTCTCGGTACCAACCCCACTGAACCCCGGTTCCAGCACGCTTTGATCACGATGCACGGCGGACGAAATGTCGCGCCGGGGCGAGGCATCCGTTCCCCCGCGTCGTGCCACCGCGGAAACGCCGCGGTTTCCTGACCGTCACACAACCCCGGACGATCTGTCCCACCGGACGTCCGCACCGGCCCGGATCGTCCGGTTCGGTCGCGGCTCCGTTGCGGGTGTGTGCGTCGCCATATTGAATACCCCCACACCCGATAGGCCGTGCATCGTCGCGCGGCCCGCACCAGAAGGACCCTCACGAGGTGACGATGTCCACAGGCACGGCGACCGCAGCGCAGGCTTCGGCGGAGCAGGTTCCCCCCGACGGCGACGGCGCACGCGGGGCCGTCACCCTGTCGGGGATCACGAAGTACTACGGCGAGCAGCTCGCTGTCGACGACCTGTCGCTCGAGATCCAGCCCGGCGAGTTCATCTCGCTGCTCGGGCCGTCGGGCTGCGGCAAGACCACCACGCTGCGGATGATCGCGGGATTCGAGCACCCCGATGCCGGTGACATCCGCATCTCCGGCCGTTCGGTGCTCGCCGCACCGCCGTACAAGCGCGACGTCAACACGGTCTTCCAGGCCTACGCCCTGTTCCCGCACCTGTCGGTCGCGGAGAACGTCGCCTACGGGCTGCAGCAGCGACGCACTCCGAAGAGCGAGGTTCGCGATCGCGTCACCCAGGCCCTCGACATGGTGCAGATGCGCCAGTACGGCGACCGCAAGCCGACGCAGCTGTCGGGCGGGCAGCAGCAGCGCATCGCGCTGGCCCGCGCCCTGGTGAACCGGCCTGCGGTGCTCCTGCTCGACGAGCCGCTCGGCGCGCTGGACCGCCAGCTGCGTGAGGAGATGCAGCTCGAGCTGAAGCTGCTGCAGTCCCGCCTGGGCATCACGTTCGTCTTCGTCACGCACGACCAGGGCGAGGCCCTGTCGATGAGCGACCGCATCGCGATCATGCGGGCCGGCCGCATCGAGCAGCTCGCCGACGCCGACACCGTGTACGCGCGACCGGCCTCGGCCTATGTCGCCGCGTTCGTCGGCCAGCAGAACTTCTTCCGCGGACCGGCCGCAGAGGCCGGGGCGGCGATCACCTCGCCGCACGCGCTGGTGCGTGCCGCTTCGCCGGTGCTCACGACCACGAACCTCGGCGAGGCCGCGGTGCGGCCCGAGTTCATCCGCATCGAGAAGGCGGGCTCCGGGGCCGCAGGCCCGAGCCTTCCGGACGCGAACACGGCCCGCGGCGAGCTGATCGGGGTGTCGCATCTCGGCGACACGATGCAGTACCTGGTGCGGCTCGGCGCCGACCAGAGCCTCATCGTGCGGCGGCCGACGCCGGACGCGCCGACCCTCTCGATCGGCGATCCCGTCGTCTGCACGTGGTCCGCGCATCACGTGCTGCTGTTCCCCGCCGCCGACGAGGACGCCGCGCAGCAGGGCGGCTACATCGCACCGCCGACCGCCTGACCCACACGACTCGACCCGCACCCGACACTCCACCGCACGACCTGCACGCCCTTCGCACGCCCGTAGCCGCAGCATCCGTCTCGGCTCCCGACCCGACTCCAGGAGTACCGATGATCCAGCCTCGTACGCCGCTCCGCATCCTCGCCCCCGAGGGCGCGGCGCCCCTGATCGCGCGCGAGCTGTCGCGCCGCCGCTTCCTGAGCCTCGCCGCACTCGCCGGTGGCGCCACGGTGCTGGCGGCCTGCACCCCCGGCGGCAGCGGGGCGCCGGCCCCGCAGGCGACCGGCGGGGCACTCGAGGACAGCCTGTCGGTGTACACCTGGGCCGAGTACGACGCGCCCGAGGTCGTGGAGGCGTTCAGCGCCGAGCTCGGGCCGAAGGTCACGCTCGACTCGTACGGATCGAATGAAGAGCTCATCGCCAAGCTCGTCGCGGCGAAGGGGACGTCCGGCTACGACATCGTGGTGCCCACGGGCGTCTTCATCCCCCAGATGATCGAGCAGGGACTGCTGCAGAAGCTCAACAAGGACCTGCTCCCCAACATCGCGAACATGGACCCGGCCTTCCTCGGCCGCGCGTGGGATCCGAGCAACGACTACTCGATCTGCAAGGCGTGGGGCACGACGGGCTACGTCTACGACAAGACCGTGATCACCCGCGAACTGACGACGTGGGCCGACTACTTCGACGCCGCGCAGAACGAGGCGAGCGGGAAGACCGCCATGTCGGACGATCCCGCCGGCGTCGTCGGCTCGTACTTCTGGGCGAACGACGTGGACTGGAACACCGACGACGCCGACGAGCTCGAGGCGGCGCGCGCCTTCCTCGTCGAGAAGATCGCCCCGCACGTCGCGGCGTTCGACTCCTCCGCGGGGGCCAACACGATCCCCCAGGGCACGCATGCACTGCTCATGGCGTGGAACGGCGACGCGCGACTCGGCATCCAGGAGTCGTCCGACCCCGACCGCTGGCAGTGGGTGCTCCCCGGCCCGCAGACGGAGCTGTGGATGGACAACTGGGCGATCGCGACCGGGGCGGCGCATCCCGAGGCCGCCCACGCCTTCATCAACTTCGCGATGGCCCCCGAGAACCAGATGCTGAACCTCGAATGGGTCGGCTACAACGTCGGCGGCAAAGACATGCAGGGCGCGGCCGAGGAGGCCGAAGTCGAGCGGCTCGACATGATCTTCTTCACTCCCGAGCAGCTCGAGAGCATGCACGAGCAGGTGCTCAACGACTCCTTGAGCACCCGCGTCGAGATCTACAACGAGGTGAAGGCTGCCGCCGGTGCGTAGTCGCGCCACCGGTGCGGTCGGGCCCGCGCTCGCGGTCCCCGCCTGGGCGTGGCTGCTCCTCTTCTTCGTCGCGCCGGTCGCCATGGTCGTGTGGTTCAGCTTCGGCTACAAGCCCGGCGTCTTCGGCACCCACGCCAACGACGTCCTGTCGTTCGACCGGTACGTCGAGGCCATCTCGCCGACGTTCTTCGCGACCTTCCAGAACACCCTGTGGGTGGGGATCATCGGCACGGTGCTCTGCTTCGCGATCGGGGCCCCGGTGGCGTACTGGATGGCCTTCAAGGTCAAATCCCAGCGCCGCGGCATCCTCATCGCCCTCGTCCTCGTGCCGTTCTGGACCAACTTCCTCGTCCGGACGATCGGCTGGCAGGTGATCCTCGCTCCCGAGGGGTGGCTGTCGACCGTGCTTCAGGGCATCGGCGTGCTCGACGGCCCGCTCGAGCTGCTCTACACGCGCGCGGCCGTGATCATCGGCGTGGTCTACAACTACCTGCCTCTGATGGTCCTTCCGCTGTTCGTCGCCTTCGACCGCGTCGGGCCGGCACTGCGCGAGGCCTCGAAGGACCTCGGCGCCGGCAAGATCGTGACCTTCTTCCGCGTCACGCTGCCGCTGTCGCAGCCGGGCATCATCGCGGGCGTGCTGCTGGTCTTCATCCCGCTGATGGGCGACTACATCACCGCCACGGTGCTGGGCGGCGCGAAGGGCAACATGGTGGGTCAGCTCGTCGCCGGACAGTTCCAGACCGCGCAGAACTGGGCGCTGGGATCCGCGATGGCGGTGCTCCTCATGCTCTTGATCATGGTGACGATCGGGGTGTGCGCCGTGATCATCTGGCTCGTCGCGCTGCCGTTCCGCTCTCGGAACCGGCTGGTTCTGGGGCCGGTTCCCGAGACCGCGAAGACGGATGCTGCCCCCGCCGCGATCCTGGAGGCCACGACGTGACCACGCAGACCGAGACCGAAGCGATCCTGCAGGCAGAGGCGCGAGCGACCCACCCGGGCGCCGCGCCGCGCCGGCGCCCCCGCAGGTCATGGTCGGACGTCGCCTTCGGCGTCTGGGGCCTTCTCGTCATGCTGTTCCTGTTCCTGCCGATCATCGTGATCGTCGTCTACTCGTTCAACACCGGCCGCCTGCTGGCGGTGTGGGACGGGTTCGGCTTCGACGCCTTCGCCTCGATCCTGGTGAAGCCGGCGATTCAGAACGCCGTGCGGGTATCGCTCATCACCGCGCTGATCGCGGCGATCATCGCGACCGTCCTGGGCACCCTGGCCGGGATCGCGATGGCGCGGCACCCCGGCAAGTGGGTGTGGTGGTTCCTGGGACTCCTTCTGCTCGTGTCGGTCACGCCCGAGATCGTCGACGCCGTCGCGCTGCTCCCCTTCATGGTCTTCCTCGGCCAGGACCTCGGCCTGTCGATGTTCAACGACGGCATCGTCCGCCTGTCGGTCGGCTCGTCGCTGTTCGCGACCGCGGTCGTGTCATACATCGTGCGGGCCCGCCTCGTGGGTCAGGACGCGCAGCTGGAGGAGGCATCCGCCGATCTCTACGCCACGCCCTTCACGACGTTCCGCCGCATCACCCTCGCGCTCGCGATGCCCGCGGTGCTCGCCGGCTTCCTGCTGGCGTTCACGCTGAGTCTCGACAACACGATCGTGGCGGCCTTCGTGCAGGTGTCGGGCACGACCCCGTGGCCCGTGTACGTGCTCAGTGCACTGCGGACCGGGCTGCGTCCCGAGATCGCGGCCGTGTCGACGATCATGCTGCTGCTGACGCTCGTCGCGCTCGCCCTCGTGGCGCTCGTGCTCAAGCGCGCGGGCGACTCCGCGACGCAGATCGCGCGCACGATGACAGGCGGCTGATGCGGTTGTGCGACCCTATGCTGTTCCGGTGACCCGACTCCTGCTCCTCATCGACATCCAGCGCGACTACTTCCCCGGCGGGCGGCACCCGCTCGTCGACCCGGACTCCGCCGCCGATGCCGCTGCGCGACTCCTCGCCGGATTCCGCACGTCGGGCGAGCGGGTCGTGCACGTCCAGCACGTGTGGGACGCCCCGGACGCCGCGTTCTTCGCCCCCGGAACCCCCGGGGTGGAGTTCGATCCACGGGTCGCACCCGACGGCGAGGAGCACGTCATCGTCAAGCACGAGCCGAACGCGTTCCTCGGCACGGGGCTCGAGTCGCTGCTGCGCGCAGCGGACGCCGACGAGATCGTCGTCGCGGGCATGATGTCCAGCATGTGCGTGGACGCCACCGTGCGTGCGGCGTCCGACCTCGGCTTCACCATCGCCGTCGCGCAGGACGCGTGCGCGGCACCCGACCTCGCCTACGACGGCCGTACGGTGCCGGGCGCCCAGGTGCACCTCGCCTTCATGGCGGCGCTCGACGGCACGTATGCCCGGGTCGCCGACGTCGATGCGCTCGTGGGAGAGCTCGTCGCCGGCTGAGTCCGCGACAACCTGTCCGACCCGCCGGACAACTTCCGACACGCACGCCCTGCATCGACCCGGCCGACGGGTGAGGATGGGAGCACCACACACCGCATCGGAGTTGATAACCGTGGGCACGACCGTCTTCGAACGACAGCGGCCGGCAGCATCCGTCGTCCAGCATTCCCTCGCCGACACGAAGCACTCGGTGTTCTGGCGCGACGACCTTCCCGACAGCCTCCTTCCCGACCGGCCCGCGCTCGTCGGCACGCACCGCGCCGACCTCGTCGTCGTGGGTGGCGGATACACCGGCCTGTGGACGGCGCTCCTCGCCACCGAGCGCGACCCCGACACGAAGGTCGTGGTCGTCGAGGCGCAGCGCGTCGGCTGGGCCGCGTCGGGCCGCAACGGCGGCTTCTGCGAGGCCAGCCTCACCCACGGCCACGAGAACGGCATGGCCCGCTGGCCGAAGGAGATGCCCACGCTCGACCGGCTCGGCCAGGAGAACCTCGATGCGATCGAGGCCTCCGAGGCCCGCTTCGGCATGGACTTCCAGTTCGAGCGCACCGGGCAGCTCGCTCCCGCGATCGAGCCGCACCAGGTGGAGTGGCTGAAGGAGTGGGCCGCCGAGGACGAGGAAGGCGTGGTCTATCTCGACCGGGCCGAGGCCCAGGCATCCGTCCACTCCCCCACGTACCTCGCTGCGGTGTGGGAGAAGAACGCGTGCGGCATGGTCCATCCCGCACGCATGGCCGCCGAGCTCGCTCGCGTCTGCGAAGAACGCGGCGTCGTGATCTTCGAGCGCTCCCACGTCACCGGCCTCGACACGAGCGGACCGGGCGTGGTCGTGACGACCGCCGACGGCCGGGTCGAGGCATCCCGTGCCGCGCTCGGCACCAACGTGTTCCCGTCGCTCATCAAGCGCAACCGGCTCATGACGGTTCCCGTGTACGACTACGTGCTCATGACGGAGCCGCTCACCGACATCCAGCTCGCATCGATCGGCTGGCAGGACCGCCAGGGCATCGGCGACATGGCGAACCAGTTCCACTACTACCGGATCACCCAGGACAACCGGATCCTCTTCGGCGGATACGACGCGATCTACCGGTACGGCCGCAAGGTGGATCCCGAGTACGAGAACCGGCCGGAGACCTGGGCCAAGCTCGCGAGCCACTTCTTCACCACCTTCCCGCAGCTCGAGGGGCTGCGCTTCACGCACCAGTGGGCCGGTGCGATCGACACCTCGACCCAGTTCACGGCGTTCTTCGGCACCGCCCGCGACCGCCGCGTCGCGTACGCCGCCGGATTCACCGGGCTCGGCGTCGGGTCGACCCGCTTCGCCGGCGAGGTCATGCTCGACCTGCTCGACGGCGTCGAGAACGAGCGCACTCAGCTCGAGATGGTGCGCAAGCGCCCGCTCCCCTTCCCTCCCGAGCCTGCGGCGTCGATGGGCATCAACGCGACCCGCTGGTCGCTGGACCGCGCCGACCACAACAAGGGCAAGCGCAACCTGCTGCTCAAGACGCTCGACGCGCTCGGTCTGGGGTTCGACTCGTGAACCCCGCGATTGTGACGGATGCCGCGTCCCTTGAGCTCGACCTCGAGCCGCTGCCCGCCGACCAGGTCGTGCAGGGCTCCCCGACCACCGGGTTCGCCGAACTCGGCGGGTTCGGGGGGATCGAGCTCGGCGTGTGGGAGCACACGCCGGGCGCGTCGACCGACGTCGAGGCCGACGAGGTCTTCGTCGTGCTGTCCGGCTCGGCCACCGTGTCATTCGACGACCCGGCCCTCGAGCCGATCGAGCTCCGGACGGGGTCGGTCGCGCGCCTGACGGCAGGCATGCGCACGGTGTGGACGGTGCGCGAGACGCTGCGGAAGGTCTACATCGCGGGCTGACTCCGGGCTCACCACCGATCCCCGCGTCTGCGACGCAGCCAGAGGTCGCACGGCTTCGTGGACCCGCGCCTCGCGCCGTGGCAGGGCTTCACCTCGTCGGTCTTCGACCAGTAGACGTTCATCAGCACCTCGCAGTCGCAGAAGCCGCCGCCGCTCTCGAGACGACCCTCGAGGGCGACGGCACGCGGCGCCAGCGCATTGCGGTAGGTGCGCGCAAGGCGCAGCGAGCCGTCGCAGGGCGCGTCGCGCAGGACGCGGTCGAGATAGCACGCCAGGCATTCACCACCCCGCGGAGAGATGATCGCGGCGGCGAGCTCACGAACGAACGATTCGGCTTGGAGGTCGATGGCTGTTTCCATGGCGAGAGCATGACGCCGGGCTCCGACATCGAAGTGCTAGCATTGCCAGCAGTCGGAAGGAGCAGCCGTGGGTGCCATCACCGTCCGCAACCTCGACGACGATGTCCAGCAGCGTCTCAAGGAGCGAGCAGCCGCGCACGGCCGCTCGATGGAGGCGGAAGCGCGAGCGATCCTGACAAGCGCGGTGTCGCCCAGCATCATGATCGTCGATTGGGTCGACGCGGCGAGCAGTCTCGCCATCGACCTCGAACCGCCCGCGCGCAGCCTCCCCCGCGAGCTCGATGTGTCGTGATCATCCTCGACACGAATGTGCTGTCCGAACCGCTGCGCTCGACGCCTGACACCGCCGTCGTCGCCTGGATGACGTCGCAGACAGACGCCGCGATCACCGCGATCACCGTCGCTGAGCTCCTCATCGGTGCCCGGCGGCTTCCGGAGGGTGCGCGCCGCGAGCGGTTGATCGCGGCCATCGACTCGATCCTCTCGGGGAGTCGTGTGCTGCCATTCGACGAGCGGGCCGCGCGGAGGTACGCGCGCCTGCAGGAGGCTCGCCGGATCGCCGGACGCCCCTTGTCTGTGGAGGACGGGATGATCGCCGCGATTGCGGCCGCGCACGGTGCGACGCTTGCGACGCGCAACACGAAGGACTTCGAGGATCTCGGCATCGACCTCGTCGACCCCTGGGAGCCCGCGGACGCGTAGGCGCGTCAGCGTCCTGCCGACCTCCGCACGAGCAGCGCCAGATGCAACGCGGTCTGGGTTTCGCCTTCGTCGAGATCGGCGCCGAGGAGCTCCTCGATGAGCGCGATGCGCTGGTAGAACACCGACCGGGACAAATGGGATGCCCCTGCCGCCGCGGTGCGATTGCCCGGGTGGGCGAGCATCGCCTCGAGGACGTCGAGCAGGTCGCCCGACCGCGAGAGGTCGTAGGCGATGAGCGGCGCCAGCATGCGTTCGCCATGCTCGAGCACGCGATGGTCATCACGCAGGGCGGTGACCAACTGCACGAGCGGACGATTCTCGGCGCGCCGCAGGTGCGGGCCGCGCCCCGAGCGCCGCCTCCGGCCGCCCGCGAGGTCGACCGCCTCGTGCACCGAGGCGAGCGCAGCATCGATGCCCTCAGCACTACGCCCGACCGATACGGTGACGCGCTCGACGTCACCGGCATCGACGAGGGCACGCACGAATGCGACCACGGCGGCATCGTCGAACACGGCCTCCGGCGGCAGCGACACCAGCATCGTGGTCGCCGGCGCCACGACGCCCGCCGGCGCCGACCCCGCCAGCGCGCGCCCTCGCAGGGCGCGGGCGGCAGCATCCGCCCGCTCCACCGCCACCGGCGCGCCCGACACCACCAGCCCGTGGAGCTTTGCACCGCGCAGCGGCAGGCCGGCCGCCTCGAGGCGCGCGGCGGCGCCGCCGACCCCGGCGAAGCGTCCGGCGAGCAGCCCGTCGACGAGGCGGCGCCGGCCGATCCGCGCCCATTCGTCGGCGTCGCCGTCCGCGAGACGGCCGACCGCGAGGGCGATCGCGCCCTGCTCGAGCACGGCGGTGCGTCCGGCCGCGTGCTCCGGTCCCGGCAGCGCGATGAGATTTCCCCAACGGATGCCTCGTGCCTCGACCGGGACGATCAGCCAGTCGTCCGCTCCGGCAGGGATGCCGCGCTCCCGGCGCTGCTCGGAGCGCCGGTGCGCGGAGCGCGATCGCAGCTCCCACTCGGTGAAGAGCTCCTCCTCCATCGCCAGCGGCACCTCTGCCGCGACGACCTCGTAGCCGAGGTTCTCGAGCACGATGGGCGCGCCGAGCGTCTGCGCGAGCTGGTGGACGATGAAGTCCGCAGGCGATCCGCGCAGCACGAGCGCCGTGAACCGCTCGCGCACCTCGTCACGGGCACGCAGCGCGTCGGTCTGGCCCGTGATGATGCGGCTGTGGACGGCCTCGGTGACGGTGACGAACTTCAGCTCCCGGTGGAGCACGACCAGCGCGAGGCCGCGCTCGCGGGCGGCTTCGACGACCACCGCGGGGACGTACCGATAGTGGGTGCCCAGCTCGAGCACGAGGCCGGAGAGCCCCGCGTCGGCGAGCTCGTCGACGAACCGGCGCAGGTCCCCCGGCTCCACCGGCCACGACGAACCGGTCGACAGCAGCATCTCGCCGCCGTCCAGCAGGCGAGCGACGCCGGCGCTGTCGGAGACATGCAGCCAGCGCACGCGCGCATCGAGCGCATCATCGCCGACGAGCACTTCGGGAACGCCCTGCGCGACCGCTTCGAGCGCGATCACTTCGCGCACGGTCGGGAGGATCTCATCTGCGGATCGATCTGCCGGACGATCCGTGTGGATCGTCCGATCTTCGCGACGGTCGGGCACCGTGGCCGCCTCTTCTTCTCTGACAGGCTGGGACCCGTCAAGCCTAGGGGATCACCACACGATCTGTCCGACACCGAGAAGGAGCCACCCATGAGCATTGCCGAGAGCGCCGTCGCGCCCGCGACCACGGACGCCGACGTCCGGGTGATTTCGCATTGGATCGATGGTGCGGAGCGTGCGTCGTCGTCAGGGCGTACGGCGCCGGTGTACAACCCGGCGACCGGTCAGGTGTCGGCCCGGGTCGCGTTGGCCGATCAGGCGGAGATCGACGCGGCGATCGCGTCGGCGGTGGCCGGGTTCCAGGTGTGGAAGGGGTACTCGATCGCGCGGCGGCAGAGTGTGCTGTTCGCGTTCCGGGAGCTGTTGAACGCGCGGAAGCGGGAGCTGGCGGAGATCATCACGGCGGAGCACGGCAAGGTGGTCTCCGACGCGATGGGCGAGATCCTCCGCGGCCAGGAGGTCGTGGAGCTCGCGACCGGGTTCCCGCACCTGATCAAGGGCGCGTTCAGTGAGAACGCGTCGACCGGGATCGACGTGTACTCGCTCAAGCAGCCGCTCGGGGTGGTCGGGATCATCTCGCCGTTCAACTTCCCGGCGATGGTGCCGATGTGGTTCTTCCCGATCGCGATCGCCGCCGGCAACGCCGTCGTGCTGAAGCCGTCCGAGAAGGACCCGTCCGCGGCACTGTGGCTCGCGCAGCTCTGGAAGGAGGCGGGACTGCCGGATGGGGTGTTCACGGTGCTGCAGGGTGACAAGCTCGCTGTCGACGGCCTGCTCACCTCCCCGGAGGTCGCGTCGATCTCGTTCGTCGGGTCCACCCCGATCGCGCAGTACATCTACGAGACCGCCTCGAAGCACGGCAAGCGGGTGCAGGCGCTCGGTGGTGCGAAGAACCACATGCTGGTGCTCCCCGACGCGGACCTGGACCTGGTCGCCGACCAGGCCGTGAACGCCGGGTACGGTGCCGCCGGGGAACGCTGCATGGCCATCAGCGTGGTCCTCGCCGTCGAACCGGTCGCCGACGACCTCATCGCGAAGATCCAAGACCGCATCGGCAAGCTGCGCATCGGCAACGGGGCCGGTGTGGACGGGGTCGAGCCCGATATGGGTCCGCTGATCACCGACGTCCACCGCGACAAGGTCTCCTCCTACGTCGACATCGCCGAAGCCGACGGGGCCAAGATCGTGGTCGACGGCCGCGGCTACACGGTGGACGGGCATGAGGACGGGTTCTTCTTCGGCCCCACCCTCATCGATGACATCCCCACCACCAGCCGGGCGTATCAGGAGGAGATCTTCGGACCGGTGCTCTCCGTCGTCCGCGTCTCCTCGTACGACGAGGGCCTCGACCTCATCAACAGTGGCCAGTTCGGCAACGGCACCGCGATCTTCACCAACGACGGCGGCGCCGCCCGCCGGTTCCAGAACGAGGTCGAAGTCGGCATGATCGGCATCAACGTGCCCATCCCGGTCCCCGTCGCCTACCACTCCTTCGGCGGCTGGAAGCAGTCCCTGTTCGGCGACGCCAAGGCGTACGGCGTCCACGGCTTCGACTTCTTCACCCGAGAGAAGGCCATCACCTCCCGCTGGCTCGACCCCGCCACCCACGGCGGCATCAACCTCGGCTTCCCCCAGAACAACTGACGCGACTCGCAATCAGCGTCGCCCGGATTGCCGACGCGTTTCGTCTCGCTCGTTCCTCGCTCGCTCAACGACCGGAGCAAAATGACTGACACACTCATCCCCGCCCCCGCCATCTACACCGATCCCGAGGCCGACGCCCGCGTTCGCGCGGACGACCGCGGCCACGTGTTCCACTCGTGGAGCGCGCAGGCGCTCATCGATCCGCTCCCCATCGCCGCGGGTGAGGGGTCGACCTTCTGGGACTACAACGGCAACGCCTACCTCGACTTCAGCTCCCAGCTGGTGAACCTCAACCTCGGGCATCAGCATCCGGATCTCGTCCGGGCGATCCAGGATCAGGCGGGTCGTCTCGCGACGATCCAGCCGTCCATGGCGAACGACGTGCGCGGCGAGCTCGCCCGCCGCATCGCCGGGGTCGCAGGCGACGGCTTCGAGAAGGTGTTCTTCACGAACGGCGGCGCCGACGCGAACGAGAACGCCGTGCGCATGGCTCGCCTCGTGACCGGTCGCCGCAAGGTGCTGTCGATGTACCGCAGCTACCACGGCAACACCACCACGGCGATCTCGCTGACCGGCGACCCCCGCCGCTGGCCGAATGAGCCCGCCGACGGCTCGACCGCGAAGTTCTTCGGCCCGTACCCGTACCGCTCGTCGTTCCACTCGTCGAGCGCCGAGGAAGAAACGCAGCGCGCACTCGAGCACCTCGAGCAGACGATCGTGCTCGAGGGCGCCACGACGATCGCCGCGATCATCATCGAGACGATCGTGGGCACGAACGGCGTGCTGGTGCCTCCCCCCGGCTACCTCGCCGGCGTGCGCGAGCTGTGCGACCGCTACGGCATCGTCTACATCGCCGACGAGGTCATGGTCGGGTTCGGTCGCGTGGGCGAGTGGTTCGCGTTCCAGGCGTTCGACGTGCGCCCCGACCTCATCACGTTCGCGAAGGGCGTGAACTCGGGCTACGTGCCGCTCGGCGGCGTCGTCATCTCCGACCGGATCGCCTCGCACTTCGACACCGTCTCCTTCCCCGGCGGGCTCACGTACTCGGGCCACCCCCTGGCGTGCGCGGCGGGCGTCGCCACGTTCGAGGTGTTCGAACGCGACGGCATCCTCGAGCGCGTGCGCGACCTCGGGTCGCGCGTCGTCGAGCCGCGTCTGCGCGACCTCGCTTCGCGGCATCCATCCGTCGGGGATGTGCGGGGAATGGGCCTCTTCTGGGCGATCGAGCTCGTCAAAGACCGCGAGACCCGCGAGCAGCTCGTCCCCTTCAACGCGAGCGGGACGGATGCTGCACCCATCGCCGCGGTCGCCGCGGCGTGCAAGCGGGAAGGCGTGTGGCCCTTCACGCACTTCAACCGCGTGCACGTGGCGCCTCCGCTGGTGATCACCGAGGACGAACTGGTGCGTGGCCTCGACGTCATCGACCGGGCGCTCTCGACCGCCGACGAGTACGTCACGCGCTGATCAGCATCCCTTTCCGGCCCCGCGTCCACTCCGGACGCGGGGCCGCTCCACGCCGGGCTCCGAATCGTTCCGATGCGCGGGAATGAATCACCCCTCCCCATCGTTATTTCTGTACTCAGCACCATGTGCTGCTCCAGGAGGGGACCGTGGGAAAGAACTACATCGACATCGAGAACGACCAGGGCGAGATGCTGCGCTACCGCAAGCACGTCAACGGTCGGGGCCTGATCGCGCACGGAGCGAAGGTGCACCCCAGCGCCATCGTCGAAGCGGGGGCGTATGTCGAACCGGGCGTGCAGATCGCCGCAGGCGCGCACGTCGGCCGGGGCGTATGGGTCGAGACGGATGCCGTCATCGGGCCTGACGCCGAGATCGCACCGCACGCCCACATCGGGCCGCGCGCGGCCATCGGCCCGCGCGCGAAGATCGGCGTGCGCACCCAGGTCGGGCACGACGCCCGTGTCGCCGGAGGCTCGCTCATCGGCGACGACGAGACGATCGCCGACGGCGAGCGCGTCGCCACCGACAAGCGCGGACTGCGCCTGGCTGCCTGATCATCGCGGTGGCGCGTCGGCGCCACCCCATAGGCTCGCGTCGTGCTCAGACGCGTCCTCATCGGAATCCTGCTGCTCGTCATCGCGGGCACCGCCTACTGGTGGTTCATCGGGCGCGACGCGGGCGCCGAGGTCGCGCAGCCGGCGGCGGGCATGTCCGCCACGATGCCGGCGATCCCGGCGGACGCCTTCGAGATGACCGTCGAGAGCGTCCACGACGGCGACACGCTGCGCGCCCGCGTCTCAACTCCGAACGACGTCGTCGGCGATCTCGAATCCACGCGCGTCCGCCTGCTGGGCATCGACACCCCCGAGATCTCGCCTGAACTCGACTGCTGGGGTGCGGAGGCGACGGCGAAGCTGACGTCACTCGTCCCGGTGGGATCGACGATCTGGGTCGCCGCCGACGTCGAGGTGCACGACCAGTACGGCAGAACACTGCTCTACGTCTGGACGCCCGACGGCCGGTTCGTGAACGGCGAGCTCGTCGCGCAGGGCGATGCGCGGGTCGAGGTCTATTCGCCGAACCGCAGCCAGGAGACCCTGCTGCGCTCACTCGAATCCGCGGCCGTCGCCGAGGCTTCCGGGCAGTGGGGCGCGTGCGGCTGAGCCGTCACGCGGGTGGGGCGGTCAAGCGAAGAGGAAGAGCACGAACCCGATGAGCGGCAGCGTGCCCTGGATGAGAGCCGCCCGCAGGTACCGCAGGCCGGTCGTGAGCAGCACCAGCGCTGCGGCCACCATCGAGCCCAGGGCGAACAGCACGAGCGCCAGCCCCGCCGCGTGCACGGGCGCGGTGTCGCTTCCCGCGAAGAGCAGCACGAGCCCGATCACGACGCCGATGGCGAGGAACAGGTTGTAGAAGCCCTGGTTGTACGCCATCGGCTTCGTCGTGTCGGCAGCCGCCTGGTCGGCCACGCCGAACCGTTTCCAGATCTTGGGCTGCGTCCACTGGACGCTCTCCATCACGAAGATGTAGACGTGCAGCAGCGCGGCGAGCGCCGCGAAGACCGTTGCCAGAATCGCCACCATGAGCGAACCATATCGCCCCGACTACGCTGAACAGCATGGCGAAGGGCGGGTCGCGCACAGGCGGACGAGGACGCGGCGCATCGGGGAAGCGTCCGGGCGCGGCATCCGGATCGTCCTCGAAGGCGAAGCCCGCCAAGTCGCGGCGGCCGCAGCCGTCGCCCGGGCCGTCGCCGACGCCTCCCGTCGAGCCCACCATGCCCGCGACCTTCACACTCGGTGCGATCCCGGGCGCGACGCCCGGCAAGTGGATCGACACCTGGAAAGAACGGATGCCGCAGACCACCCTCGAGCTCGTGCCCCTGATCGTCGCCGATCAGCGTCGCGTGCTCCTCGACGGCGAAGTCGACGCGGCGCTCGTGCGGCTGCCGCTCGACAAGGACGGCCTTCACGTCATCCCGCTGTACGACGAGCTTCCGGTCGTCGTGTGCGCGAAGGACTCGCACCTGACCGCTGCCGAGGACGAGCTCGACCCGGCGGACCTCGTGGGCGAGGTGCTCATCGTGCCGCAGGACGACGTGCTCGCCGTCCAGCTCCCCGGCACCGTCGCGCCGCGGTTCGCCCCACCTGCCGACACCGGCGAGGCGATCGCCACCGTCGCGGCGGGTGTCGGGATCGTGGTGGTGCCGATGTCGGTCGCACGACTGCACCGTCGCAAGGACGTCGAATACCGTCCGCTGAGCGGGGGCCCGATCTCGACGGTGGCACTCGCGTGGGCAGCTGAGCGGACCACTCCCGCGGTCGAGGCCTTCGTCGGCATCGTGCGCGGGCGCACGGCCAACTCATCGCGTGGCTGAGCGCGGCTGAGCCGAAGCATGGATTGAGGGGTGCCGCCCCAGTCCCATGCAGCACCCCTCGAGGATCGGCGGCGAAGACCCACAGCCGATTCTGCGTTCCCCAAGAAGGTCTTCTGTCAGCGCCCCCGACCCCCCGTCGGCCGAGCGCAAGCCGTTCCGATGACCAGGAGCATGCAGCATCCGTCCTGATACACGGAACGCGAAGAATCTTCAGAAGCCGGCGCCGTGCACCTGGAACGGGGCGACGATGCCGGTGCGGACGGATGCCGCGGCCAGCGCTTCCGAAGGGGCGACGCCCGCGGCGAGGCCCTCGTGCATGGCCGCGAGGAGTTCGCAGGCCGCGTCGTCGGCGACGATGACCGGCGCGGCGATGACGTTGCGAACACCCGCGTGCAGCCACACCCTCGTCATGCCCAACGCTTCTTCACCCCACCTCACCGAGGAACGACCGACCTCGCACGCCGACAACACGACGGTGTCGGGAACGACCGGGATGAGGTCGATGTCGTACCCGAACAGGGTGCCGTCGGCGAGTTCGAGGCCTGAGAACATCGGATTGTCCAGCGCGTGCCTGCCGTGCGCGGCGACGTGCAGCACGTCGACCTCGGAGGCCAGAGCGGTGACCTCCGTGACTGTCGCTTCGGCGCCGGTTCTCACCTGGGCTCGGCTCCACGCCGTCGAGGCCGCGGACACCTCCTCCTCGCCGCGGGCGACGCGGGGGCCAGCCGCGAAGCCGGCGGACCTCGGCGCGCGAGCGGCGCTCGAGCGCTGTGCGATCCAGGAGGTGACTGACGTCGCCACCGACAAGGGCCGGCCGCCGATCGCGGGGAGCATCATCCACGGGACACCGGAGAGGACCCCCGCGGCCGTGACGAGGATCCGTTCCGCGCCCGAGAGCGCACGAACGGGAGCGCAGAGGATGCGCGACAGGGTCGCGAGCCGCTCGTCGAGCCCTCGGCGGACGACCGCCGCCATCGGCCCGGTCGTCACCGTCGCCGCCATGTCGAGATCGGCCCGCAGGCCCCGCAGCGCGAGCCTCACGGCATTCCAGTCCAGCGCGATGAGTTCCCTGCTCCCGCGTGTGATGGCGAGTGCAGCGAGCTCGACTCCGTCGAACACGTAGGACACGAGCGCATCGCCGTCACCCAGCTCGGCGACGGCGTCGTCGAGCGTCGCGCGGACTCTGAGCTCACCGGCGGCCGTGTGCGACCACTGCCGCTGACGCGCGCGGTCGCTGAGGAGAGCGGCCCGCGGTGTGGCCAGCCATTCACCGTCCGGCGCCGCAGTGCGCAGCACCCGCAGCTCGGCGAGATCAGCCGCCAGTTCGGGGTCTGGCGGCGGGCGCAGCGGAGGGAAGGATCCCATCACCGAGCGTGCGCGCTCAGACCATTCGAAGACGGCGGCATGGTTGCCTGACCTGAGGGCCGAGGCGAGCCCGGTCGTGATCAGTCCTGCACCTTTCATCGCCGCGGAGACCTGTATATCGAGGCTCCCCACCGCATGGCGCGTGCGATCCAACAGATCGAGCCCGGCGGCAGCGTGGCGACGGGTGTCGGCCTCGCGGCCCTCGGTGGCGGCGTGTGCAGCGCGCAGTTCATGCGCGAGGAGTCCGACTTCCAGCGGAGTACGGCGCCCGACACGCGTGACCGGCTGAGCGTCGCCTCGGCCGCTCCTGACGCGCGCCAACGCGTCAGTGAGCCGGAGCGCCTCCGCCTCAGAGGTGAACCCGTGGGCCTTGAGGCCAGCCGTGACATCCAACACTCTCGTGCGCGCGGGCAGCCGCTGCCCCGCCCTCACCGGACCCCCGGCGCGGTCGACCCGCCCGACGGTGAGCCTGGCACGCAGACCGATCGCCTCCGCACGCACAGCCCAGCCCGAGCTGCCGATCGTGGCGAAACGCCGAGCCGATGCTGCGGCAACCTGTGCCGCGCGCACCGGATCGTGGCTGAGCAACGATCGAGCGAGGTTGTAGTCCGCGGTGGCACGGTCGCGCGGAGCACGATGGCGACCGAACGCTTCCGACACCGCCGCGAGGCTCCGCTCGGCCTCTGTCACCAAGCCCGCTTCGCGGAGCACTTCCGCGCGGTCGAGCTCGTTCACGGCCGCCCACATCGCTGACTCCCCGTCCAGCGGTTCACGGACGGACTGCATCGTCTGCAGTGCTGCCACGAGATCCCCGCCGAGCATGAGCGCATAACCGCGGTTGTGCACGGCGAGGTTCGCCTCGGTGTCCATGCCCGCTGCCCGATAGGCGCCCTCCGCAAGGTGGAGGTCAGATACCGCCGCGTCGAGACGGCCTCGCTGCATGTCGACGAGACTGCGGTTCATCCGCATGTTGGCCTGACGCACCGGCTGATCGCTGAGCCCGCGGATGCTCTTGTCCAGCCACGCTGCCGCATCATCGAGCAGCCCGCGTTCCAGCGCGAGCGACCCGAGCTGACCGTGCAACTGGGCGATCGCGGCCTCCGACAGACCGTCCCGTCCGAGCGCATCCAGGCACAGCTGCTCGCCACCATCCACATCGCCGAGGCGAGCCAGCACATAGGCCGTCGTGCCCGCGATACGCGCACCGAGCTCGATGTCGCCCTCGGCTTCGGCGCGGGCGGCACCGGCGGCGAGCACGCGCCGAGCGTCTACGAAGCTCCCTCGGGTCGCGAGATGCCACCCCCGCTGGTAGAGCTGTTCACCGGTCGCCGCCACACAGCCATGATGGACCCACCCGGCAGACGAGTGCGACCGGCGGGCCCGGCCGGTCGAACTCCTCTCTCCGCGTCTAGGGTGCTGTCTGAACCGGCAGCGGTGTCGACTTGTCCCGCGCCTTCACCCATTCGAGCGCCTTTGTGACGGGGTCTTGCCCGGGAGCCGCGGTCTTGGCCGCACCGGGATCCATCAGGGACGGAGCGAGAGCCCGTGCGATCCGACCCGAGACGTATGGTGCAGCGAACGAAGTCCCACTCCAGATCGCGTAGCCACCGGAGAAATCGTCCGGGTCAAGGCTCTGCCGTCGACGGTTGTCGCGGTCGGCGCGGGTGCCGGCCTGCACGCCACCCTCGAACTGCGGGAACGCGCTCACGACAGAGGTGCCGGGAGCGAAGGTCGTCACCCAATCGCCGATGTTGCTGTACAGCGCGACAGATGTCGCCTGAGGATTCAGCGCCCCGACGGCGATGTGCCGGGCAAGCCCCTGCGGCTCCTCGAGTTTCAGCTCGGGATCACCGGCCTTGGACAGAGCGGCGGGAAACGCCGGTCGTTCCGTCGCATCGTTTCCGGCGGAGCACACGACGACGCAGCCCCGTCCGCGCAGCGCCACGAGCGCCTTGTGGAGTCGGAGGCTGAAGCGTCCATCCTCGGGAGTCTCGTGGTAGTACCCGAGCGAGAGGTTGACGACGTCGACAACGTTCTTCTTGTCCGAGTCCATCCAGAGCGCGAGGTCTTCGAGCGCATCGATGAGCTCGCTCTCGAGCACCGCGCCGTTGCTGTCGGCGACACGGATCGAGATGAGATCCGCCTCCGGGCAGACCTGACGGATGATGCCGCAGACGAAAGTGCCGTGCCCGGCAGCGGCGTCGAGGAACCCGTCGAGAGGTCCGGACTGGTCGCCGTGGGTCTCCGGATCAGTGAGCGGATCCTCGACACCGATCACGTCCCCAGTTCGGCTCGGCCAGGGGAGCCTACGCCGGACGATCACGGGGTCGACGGTGTCGATCGCATCCTCGGGCTCGTCGTCGAGGTCGTCGAAGCGCTCCAGCGTCGACGGCGCGGCCGCGGCCGGGTGCCCCGGCGTGGTCTCGGCCGGGAGCCACGGGTGGACGCCGCACCCGGTATCCACGACGGCGACGACCGGCCGGCGACCACCTTCGGCGACGACACGAGTTCGGCGTGGCGCTGTCCCCAGGAACGACACGAGCTCGAGGCCGCCCGTCCCTGGATAGGCGTATCCCGCGGTTCCGCTGGGGTTGGTCATTCCGTGCGGGTTCGTCATGCCGTGGGGGTTCGTCATGCCGTGCGGATTCGTCATGCCGTGGGGGTTCGTCATGCCGTGCGGATTGACGCCCACTGGATCGATCGTGAGCACGTGATCCAGCCCGACGTTGCGCAGTGCATCGATGTCGACGGACGGCACCTCCACCAGCGGCTGCTCAGGGGCCCGCGATCGGGACTCCGCCCGAATGGGTTCCGCAGCCCGCGCCGCTGTCTTGGCAACGTCGCGACGCACCTCGCGGCGGATCTCCTGACGGCGTTCCTCGCTCACCTCGCCGGTGGCGTCTTGTTCAGCGAGGCCGCGCGCTGCGGACTCAGGGCGCTGCGACGACCCCGCCTGTCCGTAAGCGGCCCGCTGCTCAGCGGCCAGCCGTCGCTGGTATTCGGCTTCCTCGAGGGCCACTCGACGCGCGTGTTGCAGCAGCCGCCATGCGTCGACGGCGGGAACCGGTTCGTCGTCCCGTTTGTCGCTCGGAAGCTGGATGATGCGCGCCCTCGTGAGTGCGGGCTTGTCCTCCGCAGACGGCCGGATCTCATCGAGGTCCACCTCCCACCCGAGCTCCTGGCCCGCAGCGAGCAGCGCACCCTTCGCGTCGGAGGTCTCTCCTGAGATCACGAGATGGCCTGGCGCGTACGCCGAGGGGAACGCCTCCACTCCGGGCACAACGTCCCGACTGGGATCGAGCGGAACGCCGAGCGGTGCGCCCGCCTTCACCCGCTTACGCCACGATCCGCCGGCAGTCTCATCTTCGGCCATGACTTCTCCTCACACACATGGGAGCCGCGGCCCCCAGGCCGCGGCATCCGTTTCTTCGTATCTCGAACTGGTTGTCAGACTTCGAACTGCGGGGTCTGGAAGTCGCGCAGCGCGCCGTCGGCGTCGCGCACCACCAGGCGAAGCCGCGCCATCCCGGGCGTGACCTCGTCGAAGGCGAAGCGTCCGTGCTCGCCCGGTTCGGCCGACCACTCGCGGTCGCCCTGGATGAGACGGATGGCGAGGGCTGTGGCATCCACCCATCCGTCCACGCGCCGGTCGCCGCCCTCGGTGGCTGTCACGTGCAGCAGCACACTGGTCGTGCCGTCGCTGAACTGGAGCGTCGCCGTGTCGGTCTCTCCGCGCACGGCCGCGAACGTCCCCTCGACGAGTGTCAGGAGGGCGTACTCCCGCGACAGATCCTCGACGGCGACCGCGGCGACCATCTGGTCCACCAGGTCGGCCGGCACGGGGTCGACGTCCTCCCACATGCGCCGCATCCGTGCGAAGAGCGCGGCGTCGGCCGCAAAGTCTTCAGTTTCCATCGTCGTCACCTCTCCATCCGTCTCCCTCGAGTACGGCGCGTAGCTTCGCGAGGCAGCGCTGGCGGGTCGGTCCGATCGATCCGATGGGCATCGCGAGGTCTTCGGCGATGCGGGCATAGTCGGGGCGGTCCTCGAACGCGACGATCCGCAGCAGGCGCTGGCATCGTTCGTTGAGCGTTCCGACCGCTGTCCAGAGGCGACGGGTCTCGTCGTCCTGCGCGGCGGTCTGCTCGGCGGATTCGTGGACCGGAAGGTGCGGTTCGAGCGACTCGGCCTCTGTCGCATCGGCACGCCGATGCTGTTTGCCGACCCGCCACGCCTCACGGCGCGCGCACATCGTGAGCCACCCCGACACCGCGAGCGGGTCGTTGATGGTCTCGTGACGGCGTACGAGCGTCAGCCAGGTCGTCTGCACGACGTCCTGCGCCAACGAATGATCGAGCCCGTACGCCCTCACGACGTGCCATAGCGGCGGCGTCATCAGGCGGACGAGTTCGTCCATCGCACGGCTGTCGCCTTCACGCCACCGCACGAAGAGTGCGGCGGCGCGCTCCCATCGCGCCGGCTCCACGGAGTCGACGGATGGTTCGGCGCCAGCCTGCGTCATAGCGCCCATTCTGTCCACACCATGCCCGAGCGCGGTAGTGGCGATTTGATACACGGATACCTGGCGAATACCGACCATTTCGGCCCTCTCGCAGCGTCGGGGAGCGGAGACCTAGACTTCCTGCATGACGACCGCGCCGCTGCTCTATGTCTGCGTGCGCCCGCAGCTGGGTGCGGCGGCCGCCGAATACGAGTCCTTCCGCAGCGCGATGCACCTCGACGAGAGCCGCCTCGCCCACCACGACCTGGTGCGCGATCCGCTTCCCGACGACGCCTTCGAGCGCTACTCCGGCTTCCTCGTCGGCGGCAGTCCGTTCAACGTCACCGACCCTGAGTCGACCAAGACCGACGCACAGCGGCGCCTCGAGGCGGGTCTCGCGCGCATCGCCGAACGCACCGCGGCCGGCGACGGTCCGGCGGCGCTGTTCACCTGCTACGGCATCGGCATCGCGACCCGCACGCTCGGCGGCACGGTGAGCCGTGCCTTCCCCGAGGACACCGGCCCCGTGGCGGTGGCGCTCACGAAGCAGGCGTCGGCCGACCCGCTGTTCGGCGCCCTCGCGAATCGCTTCACGGCGCTCACCGCCCACAAGGAGGGGACCGAGAGCCTGCCGCAGGGCGCGGTCCTCCTGGCGAGGAACGACGGATGCCCCGTCCAGGCGTACCGCGTGGGCGACCGGCTCTACGCGACCCAGTTCCACCCCGAGCCGACCACGAAGGCGTTCACAGAGCGCATGGCGGTGTACCGCGACGACGGCTACTTCGATTCCGCGGACTACGACGCGATCGCCGGACGCGTGCTCGCGGCATCCGTCACGGAGCCCACGCGTCTGCTGCGGGCGTTCGCCGACCGCTTCGCGCCCGCGTGATCACACCTCGGCGTTGCGGACGGCGGTCAGCTCGCGCGCCGCGGTGCCGATGAGCGCCGTGCCGAGGATCAGCGCGGCGACGACGATCGCCGTCACCCCGATCGCGGTGCTGTGCGGCTCGCCCTCGAGCCGGCCGACCGCGAGCCAGATCAGCCCCCACGCGAGCGCGAGCGCCGGCCCGAGGCGCCAGCGGCTCGCGACCTCGATTCCGAGTCCGATGACGGCGACGGCGATGAGGACGACCACGCCCCACAGGTCCGCCGAGGCCTCCCACTCGGGCGATCCGATCGAGGTCAGCCAGGCCGCGACGTTCGCGACGGTGGCGAGCGTCACCCAGCCGAGGTGGAGGCCCGTGACCCCGTCGACCAGCAGCCGATCGGCCCAGCCGTCGGCGGGCTCGATCACGGTGCGGCTGAACGTGACGCCCAGGAGCGCGAGCAGCACGATGATCGCGAGCACCGTCAGCGCGAGCGAGCCGAACTGCGCCGTCACGAGCCACAGCCCGTTGAGCGCCATCGTGCCGGCGATGAGGTACCCGAGCGCCCGCTGCCGCTCGCTGGCGCGCTGTCTCGGCAGCGCCTGCCACACCGTGTAGGCGAACAGGCCGACGTAGATCGCAGTCCAGATCGAGAACGCCGGTCGCGCCGGCGCGAGGTACGAGCCGTCCTGGTCGAGCGCGCCGTCCTGCAGCGCCTGCACCGGCGTGCCGCCGAACAGGCCGGTTCCGACCATGGCGGCCACGATCATGAAGCAGAACGCGCTGATGACGATGATCTGCCGGGCGAGGTCCTTGGCGGTCATGCTCACACGGTAGGGCGCGCGTCACCCCGCCACGAGGGCTCTTGACATCCCGTCCCACGGCGGATATCGAGCGCTCTCATGCGCCGCCCGGCGGATCGAGCAGCAGGGCGACCCGCTCCGAGAGATACGTCTCGAGCGGCATGAGCCCTCCGGCGGTGCTCCACCGCACGCCGGGCACGCCGTCGGAGGAGAAGAGCGGGGCGGATGCCTCGCCCCTGTCGACCGCGCCGGGCTGCAGCATCCGCCATCCGATGTGCACGGTCTCGCCCTCCGCGAAACCGCCGCGACGTGCGGCGGCGGCGAGCTCGGCGCGCTGCCGCTGGGACTCGGCGGTGTAGCCGCGCCGGGCCTCGTGGCGCGCGCGGAGGATGTCGCCGGTCGCGAAGACCGCATCGTCGGTGAGGAGCAGCACTCCCAGGTGCCAAGCCTCCCCGCGCCGTTCGATGCGGGGAGCGCGTGCCACCCCTAGGAAACGCTTGGGCACGATCAGTTCGCCGAGCGCCTCCCTGGGCGCATCGGCGAGCCGCGAGCGCGCGGCGTCGAGCAGGTCGAGGGCGGTCACGCCATGTCGTCCAGGAGTGAGGGGCTGGCCTTCAGCCTCTCGCCGCGCAGCGCCATGCCCACCAGCGGGAAGAGCAGCACCGACAGCATGCCGCCCGCGACGAGCACGGTCTGCTGCGTCGTGTCGAGGATCTTCTCGTCGACGCCGATCTGGGTCACGGCGACGATGATCGGAAGCCCCGTCGCCCCGAGCAGGGCGACGGACAGCCGCTCACGGCGTGTGGATCCTGCCGGCGCCGCGAGCGTCGACGGCAGACCGCGGACCACGAACAGCGCGACGAGCACCAGCGGCACCAGCCAGAAGAGGGCCGGGTCGTCGAGCAGCCCCTGCAGGTCGAATGTGATGCCGGTGTACACGAAGAAGATGGGCACGAGGAACCCGAACGCGACGCCCTCGATCTTGCTCTCGACGGCGTGGCGGTCGTGCTCGGAAGCGTCGCGCATCAGCAGGCGCCAGATGATGCCGGCGGTGAAGGCGCCGAGCAGCATGTCGAGGTCGAGGATGACGCTCAGCGCGACGAGCGCGGCGAGGATCACGAACACGACGCGGATCGCGAACTGCCCCGACGTGTGCAGCGTGGAGTTGACGAACGAGTGCATGGCGCCGCGGGGCACGCGGAAGGCGAGCCAGAGAGCGAGGCCGGCGAACACGGCGAAGAGTGCGAGCACGATCGTCGACAGACCCGGCTCGCGTCCGCCGAGGAAGATCGAGATCGCGATGAGGGGCCCGAACTCGCCGACGGCGCCGATCGCCGCGACCGCCTTGCCGAACGGGGTGGGGAGCTCGCCGGCATCCCGCAGGATCGGCAGGAGGGTGCCGAGCGCCGTCGAGCACAGCGCCACGCCGATCACGATGGCGGCCTCGCCGGGGGCGAGCAGCCATCCCGCCGCGACGCCGGCTGCGAGGCTGATGAGCCAGCCGAGCGACGCGCGCACGCCGAGCCGCCCGCGGAACGACCCGAACTCGATCTCGGTGCCGGCGACGAAGAACAGCATCGCCAGGCCGAAGTTCGCGAGTGTGTCGACGAAGGCGTTGGGCCCCGTCCATCCCAGCACCGCCGGGCCGATCAGGATGCCGAGCAACAGCTCGAACACCACCACCGGAACCCGCACCCAATGGCCGATCCCGCGCGCGAGCAGGGGCGCGAGCACGGCCATCAGCGGGATCAGCAGGAGCGTCGAGGGTGTCATACCGTCCACGCGAACAGACTAGCCAGCTAGGTCACCCCGCCGAGACCCCGTCGAGCCAGCGGAGCATCGCCGGCAGTGCCAGATAGGCCACCGTCCCATGGGTCGCGAACGGGATCTCGTGGTACGTCACGTCCATGCCGAGGTCCACCTCGTGCTGCGCGAACTCCGTCGTGTCCGACGGCACGACGAGCTCGTCCGCGAGCCCCTGGGCCAGGAACAGCGGAGCGTCGAACGCGGTCGCCCCCGCCGAGTTCGCTTCCAGCAGGCTCGCCCACGGTTCGGTCTTCGTGGGATCGCTCGTGGTGAAGTCGCCCACGAGCGGCTGGCCGATCTCGTGGAGCTTCGGGATGTTGGTGAGCAGGCACAGCTGGTTCATGCGCGGCACGATCTCCTGCGCGGCCGGCGTGAGGATGGCGTCGAGGGATGCTTCGGGGTAGACGTCCGCGTAGGCCGTGAAGGCGTAGGACCCGATCGTGACCCCCGAGATGTCGTCGAGGTGTGCGCTCATGAGGCCCGGCAGGTCTGCCGCCGGCGCCGCGGCGGCGACGGCCTGGATGTCGAGCTCGGGCGCGTAGTCGGCCGCCTGCTGAGCGGCGAAGAGCACCGCCTGACCACCCTGCGAGTGGCCCCACAGCACGACCCGCTCGCTCGCGCGGGCGTCCGGGACGGCACGGGCGGCCCGCACGGCGTCGAGCACGGCGTTGCCGCCGGTGACGCCGACGAGGTACGAGTCGACACCGGCCGTGCCCATGCCGACGTAGTCGGTCGCGACGACCGCGTACCCGCGGTCGAGCAGGAACCTCAGCCCCTCGATGCCGACGAACGGGTCGAAGCCGTACGACGGCGCGCAGTCCCGGGCCGCCCCGGTCGTGGGATGCCCCCACGACACGACGGTGCGCCCCGACGACGGCGCCGGCGTCAGGGGCGCGACGAGCACGCCGGTTGCGACCGCCGCATCGCCGTGCACGTCGGTGGTGCGATACATGATCCGCCACGCCCGCGCGGCGAGCGGAGCGCCGAGGAGCGCATCGACCTTCACGAGCGAGCCCGGGTCGCCGTCGGCGGCGTCGTCGGGCTGGGCGTAGAACGCGTCGATTCCGGGGCGCTCGAGCGCGTCACCGACGAGCCGGACCTCCTCGGCCGCGACGACTCCGCCCACGACGGCGAGCGTCGCCGCCACGAAGGCGAAGACGAATCGCTGCCGGCGCGCGCGGCGCGTCGAGATCCCCATTGCTGCGACCGTATCGCGTCCCGCGTCGAGCGCGCGGCGCTCCGAATCGCAGAAGGGCGGATTTCCGCGCGGTGCAGCGCGCTCGAACCCACCCTTTCGCGGTTCCTCGGCCCGGTCAGGCCAGCGCGGCCTCGCGATCAGGCGCGGGGTCGAGTTGACGCGCCGGAGGCGTCAGTTCGGCCCGGGTGCGCTGGTGGCCGATGAGCGCGAGGACCACGCCGCCGACCAGCCACGCGCCCAGGATCGTCCACTGCGCCCAGGTGGAGGCATCCGGGAAGTACATCACCGATCGCAGCAGATTCGCCGACGCACCCGGCACGAAGAACTGGCCGATCGCACCCCAGGGCTCCGGCAGGAATTGCGGCGGCAGGGCGGCACCGGCGATCGGGTTGGCGATGAACATGGTGATGACGGCACCGACCGCGATGCCGGGAGGGCCCATCAGCGCCGCGAGCCCGATGATGAGCGCCGACGTCGCGCTCACGCCGAGGCCGAGCACGGCGGCGTTGAGCAGCCAGTCACCGGTGAGGATGCCGAACCACGTCTGCATCACGAGGGCGATCAGCGCGCCGGCGGCGATGCCGAAGACGACGAGCCCGACCAGTCGGCGCACCACGCCCTGCACGAGGAGCGTCAGCAGGATGCCGCCGAGCATGCCGCCCAGCACCATCGGGAACACGGATGCCGCGAGCCCCGCGCCCGTGCTGTCGCCGTCGGCGAGCGGCACGATGTCGCTGACCGTGACGGTCGGGATCTCAGGCGCACCGCCGGCCGCCCCCTCGGGGAGCTGGGGCATCTGCCCGGACTTCAGCGCGCCGACGATCGCAGTGAGCTGATCGGTGAGCGCGGTCTTGGCGGCGGTGTCGATCTGCGACTGCAGCTGGGTCGCGACGGCGCGCAGGGCCTGTGCGGCGGCCGGGCTCGCCGCCGTCGCGATGAGCACCTCGGGCTCGTCGCCGAGGAGGATCGCGCCGTAGAGCTCCCGCGATTCGATCTGCGACACGGCGTCGTCGCGCGAGTCGACCTCGTGGAGATCGAACGGCGCGGGGTCCTGCTCGGCGAGCTTGTCTTCGACGGCGGTGACGGCGGCTTCGGGGCCGGAGATGCCGACCGGCAGGTTCTGCGGCTGCGACGTGGCGGCGGGCCACACGAACGCCATCACGATGACGGCGACGATCAGCGAGCCGATGATGCCGAACCCCGCCGCGACGATCCAGCGGGTGGGACGCACGGGTGCGTCCGGGTTTTCGCGATGGAGTGACATCGCGGCCTCCTTAAAGAGAATGTCTGTTCTGTTTGTAAGAATAACAGAACGGCTATTCTCTTTCCATGCCCAAGGTGACGAAGGAGTACCGCGAAGCCCGCCGCGACGAGATCGCCCGTGCCGCCGTGCGCTGCCTCGAGCGCAAGGGCGTACGCGACACGTCGATCGCCGACATCGTCGAGGAGTCGGGTCTGTCGACGGGTGCGATCTACTCCCACTTTTCGAACAAGGCGGAACTGGCACGCTATGTCGCCGGCAGGTTCCTCCTGCCTCGGATCGACGCCCTCGAGGCGACCGGGGCGCGCGGTGTCGTGATCTCACCCCGCGACGTGCTGCAGCGGATGCTCACGGTGATCGGCGAGGTCGGTCTCTCCCCCGGACTCATCCTGCAGTTCTGGGCGGAGGCGATGGTCGACTCCGACCTCCACGAATCGATGCTGCGCACCGTCGCACAGCTGCGTTCGTCGCTCGCGACCGCGATCACGCCGTGGGTTCGTGGACGAACCGACTCCGATGCCGCCGCCGAGGCGCGAGCCGAAGATCTCGCCCGCTCGATCGCGGCATTGGCGCAGGGCTACATCGCGCACACGGCGGTGTTCGGACCCCGCGAGCCCGCCGAGTATCTCGCGGGAGCCGCGACGATCCTGGAGGTCTGACCGCGCTCTCCCGTCGGACCCGCCCCACGTCAGACGGCACGGACCTCGGAGTCGTCGCCGGGGCGGGGCGCAGCATCCGTCGACGACTCGGCGGGAGCGAGCGGGGCCATGATCTCGCGCACAGCCACGGGTGCGGTCTGGCCCGCGCCGCCGCCTCGGATCTGCCGGTGCAGGCGCTCCATGCGGGCGTCGAGCTCGGCCGCGGTCTCGGCGGCGTCCTTGAGGCTCTCGAGCAGCTCGTCGGGCACGCGCGTCGCGTACTTGTAGTAGATCTTGTGCTCGAGGCTCGCCCAGAAGTCCATCGCGATGGTGCGGAACTGCACCTCGACGGGCACCTCGATGCGCCCGGTCGATAGGAACACCGGCACCTCGAGGATCGCGTGCAGGCTCTTGTAGCCGTTTGACTTCGGCGACGCGATGTAGTCCTTGACCTGCAGGACCCGCACGTCGTCCTGCGCGGTCAGCAGGTCGAAGAGGCGGTACACGTCGGCCGTGAAGCTGCACGTGATGCGGATGCCCGCGATGTCGGTGATGCTCCGGCGGATCGAGGCGAAGTCCCCGTCGATGCCCTTGCGCTGCACCTTCTCGACGAGGCTGTCGGGCGACTTCACGCGGCTCGAGACGTGCTCGATCGGGTTGTAGTCGTGGGTCAGCAGGAACTCGTCGCGCAGGATGCCGATCTTCGTCTCGACCTCCTGCAGGCCGAACCGGTACTCCATCATGAAGCGCTGCAGCTCGTCCCGGAGCTCCCGGAGCTCGCTCGGGGAGACCGTGATCTCACCCTCGTCGGACGCCGTCGCGGGCACCAGAGGTGCAGGAGTCGCCATGCCGTTCACGCTAGGCGGCGGTTCTACGAGAGTCCTGTGAGGACTGGATGCTGCGCCTGCGGCGCGGCAGGAGGGTCAGGCGTCGTCGAGGGCGCGCTGGGCACGCTCGTTCGCCTGCGCGGCGTCGCGGGCCTTCGCCGCCGCAACCGACCGTTCGTCCTCGACCGCGTCGAGCTTCTCCACGGCCGCCCGCTCGTCACCTTCGAGGGCGGCGAGGTCACGACGGAGGTCGTCGATGCGCTCCCGCACGTGGTCGACCCGCTCCTGCGCCTTCGCGCGGCGCACGTCGACGCGGGCGAGCTCGCGCTCCGCCTCGTTCGCGAGGCGCTCGGCCTCGCGCGCCGCCTTCTCCGCCGCCTTGCGCGCGCGGCGCTCGGCGAGGTCGTCGCGCGGGGGCGCGGCGACGGCTCCGGGGAGCGACCCGCCCACGGCGTCGGCGAGCGCGGCCGGCTCGATGTCGCCCGCCTCCAGCGGCTTGACGAGCCGGGCCGTCAGGACGGCGGCCGCGGCCGAGGCATCCATCACCGCCGCGTTGATGGTCTTCTCGACGTCGTCGCGCGCGGCCGTGCTGAGGGTGCCCCCCGCCTCTTCGGCGAGCCCGACCGCCTGCTTCGCGAGGGCGGCCACCAGCTGACGCCGTTGGCGGCCGAGGCGTGCCAGCTCGGCGGCGTCGAGGTCGTCCTGCGCCTCGCGGAGGGCGGCCGACAGCTCGACCGCGTCGGCGAGCTGCCCGTCGCGTGCGAGCAGGTTGACGGCCCACGCCGAAACCGTGGGCTTGCGCAGCGCCTTGAGCTGCCTGGCCAGCGCCGGTGCCGCGAGCCCCGCACGCGCGTTGCGGGCGGCCGTGAACTCCGCCGGCGGGAGGGCGTAGAGCTCGGCTGCGATCGCGTCGAGCTGTTCGTCGGCGTCGGCCATGCGCCCATTGTGTCCCATGGCCCCGACCGTTCTCAGGACCGACCGCGGTGGGGAAGGCCGCGGGATGCGGATCCCGGAAGCCCCGCGGCGACGAGCCCGCGACGGGGCCGCGACGGTCAGACGATCTCGTAGAAGCGCCAGAGGCCGAACTCGGGGACCAGTACCTCGACGTCGGACCACCCTGCCGAACGCGCGTAGCCGCGGAGGGTCGAGGGGCGCATCACCGTGCCGGTGCCCGCGCTCGGTGTGTGCGAGCGTCCGTCCGGCAGACAGACGAAGAGGCTGAAGCCGTAGAGCAGTCGTTCGAGGTCGCTCGCGTTCGCGGCGAAGCGTTCCTCGGTGGCCTCATCCATGATGACGACCATGCCGTCGTCGCTCACTGCGCCGCGTGCCGCCGAAAGCACCTCCACGGGATGCGGCATGTCGTGCAGGCACTCGAACGCGAAGACGGCGTCGAACGGGCCGTACTCGGCGACGAGCGCCGCGTCGCACAGCAGGAACTCGACGCGGTCGGCGACCCCGGCTCCCGCGGCGTTCTGGCGGGCCGCCTCGACGGAGGCCTCGTCGATGTCGAGGCCGACCACGCGCAGCTGCGGGTACGCCCTCGCCAGGGCGATCGAGGACCAGCCGCCGCCGAAGCCCAGGTCGGCGATGCGGGCATCAGGGCGCCGGAGCACGGCATCGAGCCGATCGATCCCCGCGAAGAGATCGGGCAGATCGTCGAACCACGGCCGGTTCATGTCGGCCTGCGCCTCGCGGGCGTGCCGGCCGAGCTGCTCCCAGCTGACGCCGCCGCCGGTGCGGTAGGCGTCGAGGAGGGCGTCGATCTGGGTCCCCGAGGCCGCCGCCATGCGGGCGAGCGGTTCGAGGTACGAAAGACTCCCCCGGTCGAGCAGCACCTCGGCGACACCCGGCGCGAGGCGGAACCGCCCAGCGGCGGGATCGGCGTCCTCGTCGGCGCGCAGGATGCCGCTCGCAGACTGCTGCTCGAGCCACTCGCGCGCGTACCGCGCGTCGGCGTGCGTGCGCTCGGCGAGTTCGTCGGCGGTGAGCCCGTCGGCCCGCGACAGCTCGGCGTACCAACCGAGCTGCGAGCCGAGGTGGACGGCCATGAGGTCCATCCAGCCGAGCGTGGCTTCCATCATCCGGTCGGCGAAGGCCGCCGTGGCCTCGGCCTCGGTCTTCGCCTCGGGCTCAGTGGTCGTCGTGGACATCTTGTCCTCCTTCATGAGTGCTCCGTCTGATGTCTGGCCCCGACACTACGGAGCGTGAGGGAGGCGCCGCGTCGGCAGAACCGCGCAAGTCCGCCGTGTGCGTCTGCACCATTCGATGCAGGGCCGCGCTCGGCGCCGACCTCGGTCACCGGCTGTGCTTCCCCGCGTGCTCGCGCCACCATGCGGCGGCGGCGGTGCGCGAGCCGACGTCGAGCTTCACGTAGATGTTCGCCAGGTGCCGGCTCACGGTCTTCTCGCTGATGAAGAGCTCGTCGGCGATCTGCCGGTTGGCCCTGCCCTGCGCGACGAGCTCGACGATCTCGCGCTCCCTCGCGGTCAGCGGGCCGCCGTCCTCGGCAGCCGCGGATCGCACGACGACCGGCGGCGCGCCGAGGCGCTCGAAGATCACGCCGGCCTGTTCCCGCAACTGCGCGGCCAGCGCCGGCTCTCCACGGAGCTCCTGGGCGGTGGCGAGCCAGCACAGCACGTTCGCCTGCTCCCAGGGCTGCCCCAAGCGCCGGAAGAGGTCGAGGGCGGCGTGCAGCCGGCCGACGGCGCCCGCGGCGTCGCCGGTGTGGATCAGGACCATCCCGCGCCCGTGGGCCGCCCACGCGTGGAATCCGTCGCTGCCGAAGGCGCGGGCGTCGTCCTCGAGCTCGTCGAGCAGGTGCTCGGCCTCCCGCGGCCGCCCGTCCGCGAGAGCGATCTCGATCCCCGGACGCAGCAGACGCGCGCGGCCCATCCGATCGCGCTGCTCTAGGGCGGCGGCGATCATCGCGGCCGCGCGCTCTGTGTCGCCGTCCGCGAGCACCAGCAGCGCCTCGCCCGGCACCGGGTCGACCCCGGCCTCGCTCGCACGGCGGTAGGCGTCGCGCGCTCCAGAGGCATCGCCGCGGAGGCGCCGGATCTCGCCGAGCTGATTCCAGCCCTCGCCGGCGATCCACGGGTGATCGGATCCGAGGTCCTCGCACGCGCGCTCGAGCGCCGCTTCCGCAGCATCCCATTCCCCACTCGCGGACTGGAGCTCGAGTCGGTGCACGCGGCAGACGCCGGCGTAGAGGACGTGCGCGCCGCGTGCTGCGCACCAGGCCTCGGTCGCGCGGGTCCAGTCGGCCATGCGGCGGAAGTCCGCGAGCTCATGGCAAACGTGGATGGTGGTGCACAGCACGTCGCCTGCCCACTCCGCCTCGAGTTCGTCCGACACGACGCAGAGCATGGCCTCGTCGAGCAGCGCGAACCCCTCGGCCGTGCGTCCCGCCCGGATCGCGTGCATCCCGGCCATGACCGCGCTCAACGCCGACACCGCGGGCTGGCGCAGCGCGTCGGCCAGCTCGCGCATGCGCGACACGCTCTCGGCCGGCCACAGCACGCCGGTGCCGTCGAGGTCCATGCTCGCCGTGAGGTACACCTCGTAGGCGTGCCCGCGACCGTCGGGCAGGTCGGTGAGGATCCTCCGCGCGCGCCGCGCCCACGCCGTGCCGACGGTGATCTCGGCGCGTATCAGGCGTACGAGCGCGACGACGAGCGCCGCTTCGGCCGCGCCCATGGCGTCGCCCTCGTCGGAGAGCACGCGGAAGGCCGACTCGAGGCGCTCGAGGCAGGCATCCTGCCGCCCGAGCCACCACTCGCACGACGCGAGCGCGCGCAGGTCGGCACCGGTGGCCGCGGCGTCGCGGCGGGCCCCCTCGAACGCCTCCCGCGCCGTCTCCCAGTCACCGGACCGGTATGCCGCCCGCGCCCGTTCGAGCACGGCGACCGTGTCCGCCATGCCCGAATGCTACCGCCGTCATCGCCCCGTGTCCGGTCGTCGCCGCGCGACCCCGATGCCCGTGCGCAGAGACCCCGTAGAGCACGAGCATGATCGCCATGGTCGTGAGGTAGAAGCCGTGCAGGATCCAGATCGGCCCGAACGGCAGACTCAGCACATAGACGGTGTAGACGGCATTGCCGACGTTGCCCATCACGAGCGCGCTGAGGCTGTACGAGCGCAGGTCGCCGGAGCGCACGGCCTTCACCACCATCGGCAGGTTCGCCGCGGCGAACAGCACGGTCGAGACCGTCCCGGCGAGCGTCGCAGCATCCATATAGGGAAGATACGGATGCTGCCACCCGCGATACATCGGCAGTTCTACCCATTTCCGCCGAGGCGGCCTGCATGATTCGGCCCGCAGGCTGCCGTGCTCAGGTGGTGAGGACGGATGCTGCCTGCCGCGCGGCGCCGAGCGCCACGTACTCCCCCGGCTCGGGCACGTCGACCGGCAGGCCGAGCACGAGCGGCGCGATCTCGCGCACGGCCGCGGACTGCGCGCCGCCTCCGACGAGCAGCGCGCGCTCGAGCGGCACGCCGAGGCCGCGGAGGGCTCCGAGCCCGGCAGCGAGCCCCGAGAGCATGCCCTCCACCGCCGCGCGAGCGAGATTCTCGCGCGTCGTCGACGCGAGCGTCATGCCGGTGAGCGAGGCCGTGGCGTCGGGAAGGTTGGGCGTCCGCTCGCCCTCGAAGTAGGGCACCAGCGTCAGGCCCGCGGCGCCCGGGTCGGCGGAGAGAGCCAGCCGCGACAGCTCGGCGTGGTCGACGCCGAGCACGCGTCCGACGGCGTCGAGCACGCGCGCGGCGTTGAGCGTCGCGACGAGCGGCAGGAATCGGCCTGTGCAGTCGGCGAACCCCGCGACCGTGCCGGTGGGGTCGATCGTGCGCTCCTCGCTCACCGCGAAGACGGTTCCGCTGGTTCCGATCGACACGACGACGTCGCCGGGACCGGCACCGAGCCCGAGGGCCGCGCCCGCGTTGTCGCCGGCGCCGCCGCCGACACGGCGGTCCGCGGCATCCGTCACCCATTCGTCCGGTCCGAGCACGCGCGGCAGCGCGGCGTCGTGGCCGAGGGCGGCGATGAGCAGCTCGTGGTCGTAGCCGCCCGTGGCGGGGTTCCAGTAACCCGTGCCCGAGGCGTCGGAGCGGTCGGTGACGAGCTCGTCGAGCTCGGGCCCGCGCGGCGACTCGCCCTCGGGCCCGAACCCGCGCAGCCGCCAGGTCAGCCAGTCGTGCGGCAGGGCGACGGCCGCGACGCGCGCGGCGTTGTCGGGCTCGTGGTCGCGCAGCCACCGGAGCTTCGTGATCGTGAAGGATGCCACGGGCACGAGGCCCGTGCGCCGCGCGAGCTCCTCGGCGCCGAACTCCGCCGTGAGGTCGGCCGCGGCCTGCGCCGAGCGGGTGTCGTTCCACAGCAGCGCGTCGCGGACGACCCGCCCCTCGGCGTCGAGCGCCACCATGCCGTGCTGCTGCCCGCCGATCGCCCAGGCCTCGACGTCGTCGATCCCTCCCGCGTCGGCGATCGCCTCCTGCAGTGCGCTCCACCAGGCCTCGGGGTCGACCGAGGTGCCGTCCGGGTGCGATGCACGGCCCTGCCGGACGACCGCCAGGGTCGCAGCATCCACGATCACGACCTTGCAGGACTGGGTCGACGAATCGATCCCCATCACGAGGCTCATGTGCGCTCCTTCACGCTGTGTTCCGCCGAAACAGGGGATTCCACGCGAGACCGGGGACTGTGCCCCGGGTCTCGACGAGAATCCCCTGGTTCGGTGAGTGGGATGGGTCAGCCGCGGGCGCCGAGCAGGTGCTCAGTCGCGAGCTGCTGCAGGCGGACGAAGCCGAAGCCCTTGCCGCCGAGGTACGCGTTCGCGTCGAAGTCCTCGTAGGCCGAGCGGTCCGCGAGGAAGTCGTCGTACGTCTCACCCGGGTTGAGCGTCGGAACCGACAGCTCGTCGACCTTCGCGGCGGCGAGCGCCTCCTGCACCTCGGGGTCGGCGCGGAAGGCCGCGGCGCGCTCCTTGAGCAGCAGGTAGGTGCGCATGTTCGCGGCGGCCGAGTCCCAGACGCCCGTCTCGTCCTCGGTGCGCGAGGGCTTGTAGTCGAAGTGGCGCGGGCCGTCGTAGGCGGGCACGCCGCCGGGGCCGCCGTTCTCGAGCAGGTCGACGAGCGCGAACGCGTTGTGCAGGTCGCCGTGGCCGAACACGAGGTCCTGGTCGTACTTGATGCCGCGCTGGCCGTTGAGGTCGATGTGGAAGAGCTTGCCGTGGAACAGCGCCTGCGCGATGCCGGCGGCGAAGTTGAGGCCTGCCATCTGCTCGTGGCCGACCTCGGGGTTGAGGCCCACGAGCTCGGGGCGCTCGAGCGAGTCGATGAACGCGATCGCGTGCCCGAGCGTGGGCAGCAGGATGTCGCCGCGGGGCTCGTTGGGCTTCGGCTCGATGGCGAAGCGGATGTCGTAGCCCTTGTCGGTGACGTAGTCGCCGAGGAGGTTGACGGCCTCGCGGTAGCGCTCGAGCGCGGCGCGGATGTCCTTGGCGGAGTCGTACTCGGCGCCCTCGCGGCCGCCCCACATGACGAACGTCTTGGCGCCGAGCTCGGCGCCGAGGTCGAGCTGACGGAACACCTTGCGCAGCGCGAAGCGACGCACGTCGCGGTCGTTCGACGTGAAGCCGCCGTCCTTGAAGACGGGGGCCGAGAACAGGTTGGTGGTGACCATCGGCACGATGAGGCCGGTGTCGGCGAGCGCACCCTTGAGGCGGTCGATCTGCGTCTGGCGCTCGGCATCCGTCGATCCGAACGCGAACAGGTCGTCGTCGTGGAAGGTGAGGCCGTACGCGCCGAGCTCGGCGAGCTTCTCGACGGCGTGCACCACGTCGAGGTGGTTGCGGGTCGGTCCGCCGAAGGGGTCGGTGCCGTTGTAGCCGATGGTCCAGAGACCGAACGAGAACTTGTCGGCGCGGGTGGGGGTGGGCATGACGCTCCTTCGCGGTAAATGTTGCTGCCGACAACCTATACCAGAAACGATGCGGGGTCCAGCGCGGATCCCGATAGTTTCGGCGTTAGCATCGACGCATGACGGAGGGGCCACGGATCACGCTCGCCACCATCGCCGCCGAGGCGGGCGTCTCGCTCGCCACCGTGTCGAAGGTGCTCAACGGGCGCACCGACGTCGCCCCCGGCACGCGCGCACGGCTCGAGACCGAGCTCGCCCGTCATGGGTACACCCGCCGGTCGGGCAAGCAGCGCAGCGAGTTCGTCGAGCTCGTCTTCCACGAGTTGGAGGCGAGCTGGTCGATGGAGGTCATCGAGGGCGTGGAGGACGTCGCCCACGACGCGGGGCTCTCGGTCGTGCTCACGGTGAGCGGCGACCGTCACACCCCCGGCGCCGACTGGATCGACGGCGTGCTGCGCCGCCGGCCGATCGGCGTGATCCTCGTGTTCTCCGACATCGCGGAGCGGTTCCGCGACAAGCTGCGGGCGCAGGGCATCCCGTTCGTCATCGTCGACCCGGCCGGCGACCCCTCTCCCGACGTCCCCTCGGTCGGCTCGGCCAACTGGTCGGGCGGGCTCATGGCCACGCGCCACCTCATCGAGCTGGGCCACCGCCGGATCGCCGCGATCACCGGCCCTGAGGACATGATGTGCTCGCTCGCGCGCGTCGACGGCTACCGCTCGGCGATGAACGCGGCGGGCCTGCCGATCGACGCGAACCTGATCCGCTTCGGCGACTTCCATCCCGGCGGGGGCGAGGCCGCGGGACGCGAGCTGCTCGCCCTCGACGACCCGCCCACCGCGATCTTCGCCGGCAGCGACCTGCAGGCGCTCGGCGTGATCGCCGCCGGGTCCGCGGCCGGACTGCGCGTGCCCGACGACCTCTCGGTCGTCGGCTACGACGACATCGCGCTGTCGCGCTGGATGAGCCCGCAGCTCACCACCGTCCACCAGCCGCTTCGCCGCATGGGCGAGGAGGCGACGCGCCTCGCGCTGCGCCTCGCCGAGGGTGCGACCCCCGAGACCCTGCGCATGGACCTCGCCACGCACCTGGTGGTACGCGGCAGCACGGCCCCGTTCGCCGCCTGACCGACGGGGAACGGATGCTGCGCCCCGGCGCCGCGCCGCCCGTCCGGGGTCGGGCGGCGACATCTCGCATCCCAGAGGGATCGTCCGGTTGGGCGCGGTCGGTTCGGCGCGCCTTCGCCGAGCAGGAGACGCGCGCGACCCCGTCGGTCATCGACATCGCGACCACGGCCGGGAGGGCTGCGTGAACCGGAAGTTCAACAGCCCGTGACACGGACTTAACACACCGAGTGTAGAAATGGTGGTGGCACAGCCGGGCGCGACGACGGGGCCGGAGACCACTTAGTGGCGCTTCCCTCGAAGGTCAAGCCCCCTGCGTCGAAATCACGGTGGGACCAGGATCGTTCCCACGACGACAGGAGGCTCCGCAATGGTGCTCGAACGCCCCACCTCACCTGTGAGGCACGCCCTGCGCGCCCGCGTCCTGCCGTCGCTCAAAGAGTTGCCGCCCCGCCGGCCCGAACCGGCTGCGCCCGAGGACTCCGCCGTCCGCTGGGACCGCATCGACCTCGACCGGTACGAGGTGCGGGCGAACGGCTCGACGGTCGGCTTCGTCGACGTGGTGGGTGCCGTCTTCGTGGTGCTGTCCGGTACGCGGTATGACCGCGCCGTCGAAGTGACGCAGACGCTCGACTTCGCAGCGGCGATCCGTTCGATCTCCCCCGCCGACGCGGCCTGACAGCACGGCAGGGCGCCCGATGGGGGCGGCGGACACCCGGCCGCGCCGGATCACTCGTCTCGGGTCACCGACACGCCCGCGTGGAGCCGCCGGGTGTGATCGAGGTGGCGTGGCTCGCCCACGACCCGGACCGTGCGCGTCGCGACGATCTCTCCACTCGATCGACCGAACGCGAGGACGAGGTCACCGGGCTCGACGACGCGCCGGCCATCTCGCCCCGTGAACGCGGCGAGGTCGGCGGGCACGTCGAACGACACCCGCGCCCTCTCGCCGGCCGCGAGCGGCACCCGCGCGTACGCGATGAGCCGTCGGACAGGACGTACGACGGAGGCGACCGGGTCGTGGAGGTAGAGCTGCACCACCTCGACGCCGTCGCGGTGGCCGGCGTTGCCGACGTGGATCGAGACCGTGACCGAGCCCGACGCCGACATCTCGGTCGCCGAGGCGGCAGCATCCGCCCACACCGACGGCGCGTACCCGAGACCGTGTCCGAAGGGATACGCCGCGGTGGGATCGATGTTCGACACGTCGTTGCGGCGCGCGAGCTTCGATGCCAGGTACGTCGAGGGCTGCGCACCCGGATCCCGCGGGATGCTGACGGGCAGGCGCCCGCTCGGATTCACCCGTCCGCTCAGCACGCCGGCGATCGCGCCGGTGCCCTCCTCGCCCGCGAAGAAGCTCTGCACGATCGCCGCGGCCCGCTCGGGAGCCGTGCCGAGCGCATACGGGCGACCGGCGAGGAGCGTCACGACCGTGGGAACACCGGTGTCGAGCACGGCGTCGAGCAGAGCCTGCTGCGCGCCGGGCAGGGTGAGGTCCGCGGCGTCGCACCCCTCGCCGCTCGTGCCGCGGCCGAACAGTCCCGCGCGATCGCCGAGCGCGAGCACGACGACGTCGGCGCCGGCCGCGGCGGCGAGCGCCTCGGCGAATCCGCCCGTCTCGCCTCCGTCGATCGTCGTCCCCGCGGCGTGGACGATCTCGGCGGAGGCGAACTCCGCGGCGAGCGCCTCCCGCAGCGTGGGCAGCGAGATGCCGATGGGCAGTTCCGGATGCCGCACGCCGACGTGCGACGGGAACGAATAGCACCCGAGCACGGCGTAGGGATCGTCGGCGACCGGCCCGATCACCGCGACGCGGCGCGGCGCCGCGAGTGGCAGCACCCCGTCGTTGCGCAGCAGCACGATCGCCTCCTCGGCGATACGACGCGCGAGCCCGCGGTTGGCGGTCGGGTCGAGGTCGACGGAGCCGCGCACCGCCTCGAGCGACGCGGTCTCGAGCCCGGCGAGCGCCGTGGGCACGGGCGACCAGTCGGCGTCGAGCAGGCCGAGCTCGGCCTTCTGCCGCAGCACGCGCCGCAGGGCGCGGTCCACGATCGCGCCGTCCACCTCGCCCGCCTCGACGGCGCGCACGAGGTCGGCGCCGAAGGTCTTCACCGTGGGCAGCTCGACGTCGATGCCGGCGGAGAGGGCTCGGGCGGCAGCATCCGTCCATCCGTCGGCCACGCCGTGCAGGTCCTTGAGGAAGGCGATCGAGAAGTAGTCCGCGACCACCGTGCCCTCGAAGCCCCATTCGTCGCGGAGGAGATCCGTGAGCAGAAAGGCGTCGGCCGCTGTGGGCACGCCGTCGAGGTCTGTGTAAGAGTTCATGACCGAGCGCACGCCGCTCTCGCGGATCGCCATCTCGAACGGCGGGAGCAGCACGTCGGCGAGCTCGCGCGGGCCGACCGAGACGGGCGCGAGGTTGCGTCCGCCCTTCGACGCCGAGTAGCCGACGAAGTGCTTGAGCGTGGCGACGACTCCGGCGCTCTCGACGCCCTGGATGTACGCGGTCGCGACGGTGCCCACGAGGTACGGGTCCTCGCCGATCGTCTCTTCCACGCGACCCCAGCGCGCGTCGCGCACGACGTCGAGCACGGGCGCCAGCCCCTGGTGCACGCCCACCGAGCGCATGTCGGCGCCGATCCGCGCGCCCATCTCGCGCACGATGTCGGGGTCGAACGTCGCACCCCAGCTGAGCGGCACCGGGTAGGCGGTGGCGCCCCACGTCGCGAAGCCGGCGAGGCACTCCTCGTGCGCGAGGGCGGGGATCCCGAACCGGTTCGCGCCGGCGATGCGCTGCTGGGCGCGCTGGAGCGCGAGCGCACCGGTCGCCGGGTCGACCGGAGCCGTGCCGAACGGGCGCGTGAGCTGGCCGAGCCCCGAGGGCAGCAGGTCGTCGAGGTCGATGTCGTCCGACATGTCGTGCTGGTGCGGCGCGACGTCTTCTCCGTCGGCGGATGCCCCGACCCACACTCCGTACAGCTGCGCGACCTTCTCCGCCACGGTCATCTCGGCGATGAGGGCCTCGACGCGCTCGTCGACCGGCAGCACCGGGTCGTTCCAGCGGCTCAGGGTCGCAGCATCCAGAGTCTGCTCTTCCATCGTCATCCCTTCACCGCCCCGGTGAGCCCGCCGACGATGCGCTTCTCCGCGAGGAGGAAGAACACGAGGGCGGGGATCATCGCGAGCGACGTGTAGGCCAGCACAGCGCCGGTGTCCTGCGAGTACTGCGTCGAGAACTGGGTCACCCCGAGCGGCAGCGGCCACAGCTCCTGCGGAAGCGTGCCGGTCGAGATCACGAGCAGCGGCAGGAGGTAGCCGTTCCAGCTCGCGACGAACGCCAGGATGCCGACCGTGATGAGGCCGGGCTTGGCCAGCGGCAGCAGGATCCGCCAGAAGAACCCGAGGCGGCTGGCGCCGTCGATCATGGCGGCTTCTTCGAGCTCGTCGGGGATCGCACGCAGGAACGGCACCAGGATGATGATCGTCGTCGGCAGCGCGAACGCGATGCCGGGGATGATCACGCCGAGGTACGTGCCGTGCAGGCCCAGCGTGCGCAGCAGCAGCGTGAGCGGCAGGGCGGCCACCGTCAGCGGGAACATCAGCCCGGCGGCGAACAGGGTGTAGAGCCCCTCGCGTCCTTTGAAGTCGTAGCGGGCGAGCACGAACGCGGCCATGATGCCCGCGATCACGACACCCGCCGTCGTGGCGACGGCGAGGACCGTGCTCGCGAACAGGTTGCCCCAGAACCGCGGCGAGCCGAGCACGGTGATCCAGTTCTGCACGGTGAACGGGTCGGGCAGGCCCGCGGGGTTCGCGTTGAGGTCGGCGGTGGTGCGGAACCCGCCGAGGAAGACGTAGAGCACGGGTCCGACGGCGACCGCGGCGACGACGAGCGCGACGAGGTAGACGAACGGCTGGCCCCAGTCGAAGCGGCGTCCGGCCGGTTCGGCGGCACGGGGCGAACCCGTGACCAGGGTGGTGGTGGCCGACATGTCAGCGGGCTCCATTCGTGAGGGCGCCCTTGAGGTCGCGCCGCAGCGCGAAGCGCTGGTAGATGAGGGCGATGACGAGCGAGATGACGAAGAGGATCACGGCGATCGCGCTGCCGTAGCCGGGCTGCCCTGCGAACTGGCCCTGCTGCACCATGTAGGTCGCCATCGTCTCGGTGGCGATGCGCCGGACGGCGGGGGCGACCGTGACCCACACCATGTCGAAGACCTGCAGCGAGCCGATGATCGACAGGAACGCCCAGATGCGGATCGTGGGTCCGAGCATCGGGATCGTGATGTGACGCTGGATCTGCCACCAGCTCGCACCGTCGATCTGCGCCGCCTCGGCGAGCTCCTCGGGGATGCCCTGCAGGCCCGCGAGGAACAGCAGGATCGCGAAGCCGATGTACTTCCACGTCAGCACGAAGAAGATCGTCCAGAGCGCGATGGCGGGGTCGGCCAGCCAATTCTGGGTGAAGGCGCCCAGGCCGACCGCCTCGAGCGTCGCGTTGACCGCGCCGTTGGGCTGGAGGATCAGCTTGAACGCGAGGCCGGCGATGACTTCGGCGAGCACGTACGGCACGAAGATGAGGAGGCGGAAGACGCCGCGCCCACGGAGCGGGCGATTGAGCAGGAGCGCCACCGCGATCGCGATCGGGCCCTGGACGAGCAACGACATCACGAGGATGAAGAAGGTGTTGCCGATCGCCTTCTGGAACTCTGGGCTGGTGAGGGCCCGCACGTAGTTGTCGAAGCCGACGAACCGGCCGGAGTCGGCGAGGTTCTCCCACTGGAACGCGGGCGGGAGGTTGAAGAAGCTGTAGACCGCCGCGAGGAGCACGGGCAGGATCACGAAGCCCACGAACAGGATGAGCGCGGGCGAGACGAACAGGAGGATCTCGAGGCGCTTGCGCGTCGAGCCGCGCCGCGGGGCGCGCACAGGAGTGGGGCCCGGGCCCGCGGTGACCGCGGGCCCGGGGGTGGTGAGGGTCGCCATGATCTACAGGGTCGCCGCCGCGTCCTGCATCTTCTGGACGATCTCTTCGGGGGTGCCGGTGCCGGCGAAGAGGTTGACGATGCCCTCGTTCATGGCGTTGCCGACCGTGGTGCCGAAGGCGGTGTCGAGCCAGAGCTGGACGAAGGATGCCTGCGACAGGCCTTCTGCGACCATCTTGAGGTTCGGGTCCTCGAGGGAGCCCTGCGCCGCTGCGACGGTCGGGATGCCCGAGCCGCTGGCCGCGAACTTCTTCTGTACGTCCTCGCTCATGATGTACTCGAGCAGCTCCGCGCACTCCGGCGGGGCGTCCGCCGAGCAGCCGAAGCCGTCGCCGCCGCCGAGGGCGGCGGTCGGGTCGCCGTCAGCGCCGGCGATGCCGGGGACCGGGAACCAGCCGAGGAAGTCGGGCACCTTCTGGTCGGGCGTGAGCCCGCCGATGACGCCGGCGTTCCAGTGGCCCATGAGCTCCATGGCGGCCTGGCCGTTGGCGAGCATGCCCGCCGAGCTGCCGGCGCCCTGCTGTGCCGGCGTGCCGAGGAAGCCGTCCTGGAACGGCTCGATGCCGAGGAACTCCTGCAGCTGGGTGCCCGCGTCGACGAAGCACTCGTCGCTGAAGTCGAAGTCGGTCTCCGCGGCCGAGAGTGCCTCGGGCGAGCACGACTTCAGCGCGAACTGGTACCACCAGTGCGCGGCGGGCCACGCGTCGCCCGCACCGACGGCGATCGGCGTGATGCCGGCGTCGCGGAGCGCGCCGACCGTGTCGACGAGCTCGTCGAACGTGGTGGGGACTTCGGCGCCTGCCTGCTCGAACAGGTCGGTGTTGTACCAGAAGCCCTCGATGCCGAAGGTGAACGGGATGCCGTACGTCTTGCCGTCGACCTGCCACGGATTGACCGTCGCGCCGACGCTCGAGATCGTGTCACCGAGCGCGTCGTCGAGCGGCTGGAGGTAGCCGTTCTCGACCTGGTCACGCAGCTCGCCGCCCGGCCACACCTGGAAGAGGTCCGGCGGGTCGCCCGCGGCGAGCGCGTTCGGGATCAGCGTGCGCTGCAGCTCCTCGTTCTGGTATCCGGTCTGCTCGACGGTGACGCCCGGGTGGGCCTCTTCGAACTCGGCGGCGACCTCCTCCCAGACCGCGGGGAGCGGACCCGACGTGGCGTTGTGCCACCACGTGATGGTGACCCCGTCGCCGTTGTCGCCTTCGTCACCGCCGCCGGCACAGCCTGCGAGCACGCCGACGGCCAAGCCGGCTGCGGCGACCCCGGCGAAGACGCGCATCCTGCTGCGTGTGTTCATCTTCGAACCTCTCGAAAGTTTCGACTTCTACGTCGAAAGTGATGTGGACGAGGCAAGAGTACGTTCAAACGGATTTGAGGTCAAGAGCAACAAATTACGTTCGAGCAACGGCGCGGGCTCTACAGTGATACGGATGAGCGATCCGTCACCGGCCGAAGGCGTCCGCCAGCGCAACCTCGCGCGGCTGCTGCGCCTGGTCCATCTCGAAGGACCGCTGTCGCGCGCGACGCTCACCGAGGCCACCGCCCTCAACCGCTCCACGATCGCCGATCTCGTCGGCGAGCTCGTGCGCGAAGGACTCGTCGTCGAGCGCGCCCCCGACCCGTCCCGCCGCGTCGGCCGGCCGTCCCCCGTCGTCGCCGCCGACGCGCGCGTCGTCGCGATCGCAGTGAACCCCGAGGTCGACGCGCTGACGATCGCCGCGGTGGGCCTCGACCGCGGCATCCCCCTTCGCGAACGCATCGAACTCGATCACCTGCTCACGCCCGATGAGACCGCGCGACTCATCGCCGAGCACGTCGCGCGGTGGCGCGAGGGCGAACTGGCCGACGCACGCGTCGTCGGCGTAGGACTCGCCGTGCCCGGCCTCGTGCGCGCGGCCGACGGACTCGTGCGCAACGCGCCGCACCTGCGCTGGACCGACGCACCGCTGCGCGACCTCGTGGCCGAGGCCACCGGCCTGCCGACGTCCGTCGGCAACGACGCCACGCTGGGCGCGATCGCCGAGCACCTCTTCGGCGCGGCGGCCGGCTTCGACGACGTCGTGTATCTCAACGGCGGCGCGAGCGGCATCGGCGGCGGGGTGATCGTGCACGGGATGCCGCTGCTCGGCGCCGGCGGCTACACCGGCGAGTTCGGGCAGAACCGTCCCGGGATCGCTTCCGAGGCCGACCGGCGGGCGGGCAACGGCGTGCTCGAGGACGAGGTGAGCCGCGCCCGGCTGCTCGCCGCGGTCGGGCTCCAGGCGGCCGACGAGCCCGCCCTCGCCGCCGCGCTCGCGGCAGCGGGCACCGGTGCCGCGGAGGAGGTCGCCCGGCAGCGCCGCATCCTGTCGACGGCGCTGGCGAACGCGGTCAACGCCCTGAACCCGGCGGTGGTGGTGCTCGGAGGGTTCCTGGCGACCGTCGCCGCACCCGACCTTCCGGGGCTGACAGCGCTGGTGCAGGAGCAGGCGATGTCGGCGAACGCCGAGGACCTCGAGATCCGCGTCGCGTCCCTCGCCGAGGACCGCCTCCTCATCGGCGCCGCTGAAGCGGCCTTCGCCGAGCTCCTCCGCGACCCCACCGCCTGACCAAGGTCGCGACCGCGCGGACCGCACACTCTGTGCCGAGGCATCCGTCGCCCGAGGCCGTCTCCGCCTCCCCCCGCGACAGGTCAACCGGGCTTGCACAGGAGGATCAGCCCGCAGAGTCTCCTGCACAACGCCGGTTGACTTGTTGAACGAGAAGGGATGCCGCGCCCGGGCGTCAGAGGCTGCGCCAGACCTCCGCGGCCGTCTCCGCCTCCCCTGCGACAGGTCAACCGGGCTTGCACAGGAGGATCAGCCCGCAGAGTCTCCTGCACAACGCCGGTTGACCTGTTGAACGAGAAGGGATGCCGCGCCCGGGCGTCAGCGGCTGCGCCAGACCTCGGCAGCCGTCAGGGGAACGAGCGAAGGCCGCTCCACCGTCGTCGTCAGCTGCTCCCGCACACCCGAGGCCGCGGAGGCGGCGAGCGCCGTCATGATCTCGAGCACGTGCAGGGCCATCGCCCCGCTCGCACGGCCCTCGCCCACGACCAGGTCCAGCAGCCCGATCCCGCGTCCCGCATCGACGTACCCGGCGGAGGGCTCGAGCGTCTCCCACGACCCGCCGCGCGCATGCAGCTGCACGTCGCCGGCGAAGTTGTTCGGGTCGGGCACGATGAGCGATCCGTCGACCCCGTGCACCTCGATGGGCGCCGCCGTCGAGCGGACGCCGTCGAAGCTCATCGTGACGGTCGAGATCGCACCCGACGCGTGGTGCAGGATGCCGGTGAGGTGTGTGTCGACCTCGACCGGCACGCTCTCGCCGGCCCGCGGGCCCGAGCCGATCACGCGCGACTCGCGCGAGCGCGATCCGGCGCCCGACACCGCGGTCACCGGTCCGAGCAGCTGCACGAGCGACGTGACGTAGTACGGCCCCATGTCCAGGAGCGGCCCGCCACCTTCGCGGTAGTAGAAGTCGGGCTGCGGATGCCACGACTCGTGGCCCGCCGAGACCCACATCGCCGACGCCGACACCGCTCGCCCGATGCGCCCGCCGTCGATCGCCGCGCGGGCGGTCTGCACGCCGGTGCCGAGCACCGTGTCGGGCGCACCCCCGACGCGCACGCCCGCGGCGGCCGCGGCATCCGTGATCCGCGCAGCGTCCGCGAAGGTCGCCGCGAGCGGCTTCTCGCCGTAGACGTCCTTGCCGTGCGCGATCGCGGCGAGCGCGACCTCGGCGTGCGCGGCCGGGATCGTGAGGTTGAGGACGGTGCGGATGCCGGGATCCGCGAGCAGCTCGGCGGTCGTGAGCGCACGGCAGCCCGGGATCGCCTCGGCGGCCGCCTCCGCGCGCGCGACGTCGAGGTCGGCTACTGCTGCGATGCGCACACTCGATGCCGGGAGCAGCGTGTCGAGGTACTGGCGGGAGATGACGCCGAGCCCGACGATCCCGATGTCGGTCACCGCGCGGCCCACAGCAGCCCCCGCTCGACGATCGTGCGGACGTTCGCGTCCTGCAGCACCTCGGGAGAGTGGCCGGGCGTGGCAACGAACACGCGACCCTGGCCCCAGTCACGCGTCCAGACCGCCGGCGAGACGATGGGGCGGTGCCACGGGTGGTACGGCTGCACCGGGTGCGTCGTCGTCGCCAGCACGTCGATGAGGTCGTCGTGCAGCACCCAGTACTGCTCGGTGGTGAGCGTGAAGTCGTCGATGCCGGCCGTGATGTCGTGCGTGCGACCGAGTCCGGTGATCTCGACCGTGTAGTCGAGGTAATTGTCGGTCTGGTCGCCGTGCACCTCGTCGGGGTGCTTCGACGGGTGCGTCGCGAACTGGCCGCCGACGAGCTGCAGGTAGTCCGAGCTCGCGCGGAACGAATCGGCGATGCCGCCGTGCCAGCCGGCGAGGCCGGTGCCGGCGGCGACGGCGTCGCGGAGGCCCCGGATCGCCTCATGCGACGCCTGCGACATCGTCACGGACTGCAGCACCAGGTCGGTGGCCGCCATGCGGTCGGCGTCGGCGTAGACCTCGGGGTCTTCTTCGACGGTGACGTCGAACCCGTTCTCGCGGAGGAACGGCAGGAAGAGGTCGGTCGCCTCGATCGGACGGTGGCCGTCCCATCCGCCGCGGACGACGAGGGCGGTACGGGTCATGCGGGGGTCCCTTCGGGGTCGGCGGCGGCGGCTGCCACCGGCGTGAGGATGCTGTCGTGGGCGGCGCTCTGCTCGACGGCGGCGAGCACGCGCTGCACCTGGGTGGCGTCGGCGAAGCTCGGCGAGACCGGGATCTCGCCGGCGACCGCGCGCACGAAGTCGACGGCCTGGTGCGCGAACAGGTGCTCGTAGCCGAGTCCGTGTCCCGCGGGCCACCAAGCTCCGGCATACGGATGCTGCGCCTCGGTCACCTGCACGCGCCGGAAGCCCTGCGCGGCATCGGCCGCGGCGTCGTACACCTCGAGCTCGTTCATGCGCTCGAAGTCGAAGGCGATCGCGCCGCGGTCGCCGTTGATCTCGATGCGGTTGGCATTGCGGCGGCCCGTCGCCACCCGCGTCGCCTCGAAGACGCCGAGCGCGCCGCCATCGAAGCGCGCCGTGAACGCCGCTGCGTCGTCGACGGTCACCGGCAGCCGGTCGGACGTGTCGGCGGCGACGCCGCCGAGCCCCTCGACCGCCGAGCGCCGGGGCCGGGACGTGACGAACGTGTGCATCGTGGCCGACACCGCCTCGATGCGCTGACCGGCGAGCCACTGCGCGGTGTCGATGCTGTGCGCGCCGATGTCGCCGAGGGCGCCGGAGCCGGCGCGGTCGCGGTCGAGCCGCCAGGTGTGGGGCGAGTCCGGGTCGCTCAGCCAGTCCTGCAGATACTGCGCACGCACGTGCCGGATCTCCCCGATGCGCCCCTCCTCGATGAGCTGACGGGCGAGCGCGAGCGCCGGTGTGCGGCGGTAGCTGAAGCCGCACATCGCGACGACGCCGGACCGAGTGGATGCTCCGGCCGCGGCATCCGTCATCTCCTGCGCTTCGGCGACCGAGTTCGCGAGGGGCTTCTCGCACAGGACGTGCTTGCCGGCGGCGAGCGCCGCGAGCGCGATCTCGGCGTGCGTATCGCCGGGGGTGCAGATGTCGATCGCGTCGATGTCGTCGCGCTCGACGGCTTCGCGCCAGTCGACGCCGTGCTCGGGCCACTCCCAGCGCGCGGCGGCCTCGGCCGTGGCGTCGGGGCGACGACCGACGAGCAGCACCGGCTGCGGCGCGAGCGGGAGGTCGAAGAAGTGCGGCGCCGTGCGCCAGGCCTGCGTGTGCATGCGGCCCATGAAGCCGGTGCCGATCAGCGCGATCCGCAGCGGAGATGTCGTCGTCGTCATCGTGGTGGCCCTTTCCGACCACGACGATGCCATCGGCTCTGGCATCGGTCGAGGATCTTGCGCAAAACTGGTCGGGTGTCAGCCCGCGTGACTCTCGTCGATGTCGCGACCGAGGCCGGAGTGAGCGTCGGCACCGCGTCGAGGGCGCTCTCGGGCCGCGGCGACCTCGCTCCTGCGACGCGGCGCCGCGTGCTGGCTGCGGCGCGTGGGCTGGGGTACACCCGCGATCCGTCGGCCGGCGGGCGCCCGGCCGGCACCGCGCGCCTCGTCGACCTCGTCCTGGGCTCGTACCACAACGCCTATTCCGACGAGGTGACCGCCGGCGCGCGCAGCGCGGCCGCCGCCGCGGGCTACGACCTCGTGCTCACCGAGGAGCGCGACACCCCCGACGACGACTGGCCGATGCGCATCCGCCGGCGCGGCTCGGCGGGTGTGGTGCTCGGCCTCATCTCGCCGACCGCGTCGCAATTGGCCGCGATCACGGATGCCGAGATCCCGGTCGTGCTGATGGACCCGCAGGCCGAGACCTCCCGCGGGCTCGCCAGCGTGCGCACGACCGACCGCGACGGCGCGTTCGGGGCGGCGACCCACCTCGCAGAGCGGGGGGCGACGCGGTTCGCGATCGTGCTCGGCTCGCCGCCGTTCCGCTACGGGCGGGCGCGGAACGCGGGCTTCCGCGAGGGGCTGCGCCTGGCCGCCCCCGGCGCGGACCTCGCCGCGGTGCAGGCGGACTGGAGCGGAGCAGCGGCGCGCGAGGCGGCGCTCCCGCTGCTGCGCGGCCTGCGCGCAGGCGAACGGCTCGGAGTCTTCGCGTGCACCGACGAGATGGCGGCCGGCGTGTACGCCGCCGCCGCGGCGACCGGGCGGCGCATCCCCGACGACGTGCTCGTCGTGGGCTTCGACGACCTGCGCGGCGCGCGGTGGCTGACACCTCCCCTCACGACCGTGCGGCAGCCGATCCGCGAGATGGCCGCGGCCGCCGTGACGGCCCTCGCCGATGCCGCGGCCGGCGCTGCGCTTGCGCCGTCGCCGATCGTCCTGCCGACGCAGCTCATCGAGCGCGGCTCGACCTGACGATCCGGACGGACCGGTGGCCGCGGCATCCGAACCGGACGAAACGTCGCATGTCGGCGCGCGGGGCACGCGAGTAGCGTGGGACCAGTCTGACGGAAGGCTCCACATGTCGATCACGACCGAACGCCACGCCCGCACCGAAGCCGAACTGCAGCAGATGGCCAAAGACCACCTGTGGATGCACTTCGCCCGCCAGTCGGTGATGACCGACGGACCGGGAGTCCCGATCATCGTCAAGGGCGAGGGCCACCACATCTGGGACTCGCAGGGCAAGCAGTACATCGACGGACTCGCCGGCCTGTTCGTCGTCGCCGCGGGCCACGGCCGCAAGCGCCTCGCCGAAGTCGCCGCGAAGCAGGCCGAGCAGCTCGCGTTCTTCCCGATCTGGTCGTACGCGCACCCCGCCGCGATCGAGCTCGCGGACCGCCTCGCCGACTACGCGCCCGGCGACCTCAACAAGGTGTTCTTCTCCACCGGCGGCGGCGAGGCCGTCGAGACCGCGTTCAAGCTGGCCAAGTACTACTGGAAGATCCAGGGCCAGCCCACCAAGCACAAGGTGATCTCGCGCTCGGTGGCCTACCACGGCACGCCCCAGGGTGCGCTCGCGATCACGGGCATCCCGGCCATGAAGTCGATGTTCGAGCCGGTCACCCCGGGCGGCTTCCGCGTGCCGAACACCAACTTCTACCGCGCCGACGACATGGGCGCGCCGTCCGGCAGCCTCGAGGAGTTCGGCGTCTGGGCAGCCGACCGCATCGAGGAGATGATCCTCTTCGAAGGTCCCGACACGGTCGCCGCCGTCTTCCTCGAGCCCGTGCAGAACTCGGGCGGCTGCTTCCCGCCGCCTCCCGGATACTTCCAGCGCGTGCGCCAGATCTGCGACAAGTACGACGTGCTGCTCGTGTCGGACGAGGTGATCTGCGCCTTCGGCCGCATCGGGCACATGTTCGCGTGCGATGCGTACGGCTACGTCCCCGACATGATCACGTGCGCGAAGGCCATGACGAGCGGCTACTCGCCGATCGGCGCCACGATCGTGAGCGACAAGATCTACGAGCCCTTCGCCCACGGGGACCGCGCGTTCTACCACGGCTACACCTTCGGCGGCCACCCGGTGTCGGCCGCCGTCGCGCTCGAGAACCTCGACATCTTCGAGGAGGAGGGCCTCAACGAGCACGTGCGCGAGAATTCGCCGTTGTTCCGCTCCACCCTGGAGAAGCTCTCCGACCTGCCGATCGTCGGCGACGTGCGCGGCGACGGGTACTTCTTCGGCATCGAGCTGGTTAAGGACAAGGCGACGAAGGAGACCTTCGACGACGACGAGTCCGAGCGGCTGCTGCGCGGGTTCCTGTCGAAGGCCCTGTTCGACGCCGGCCTCTACTGCCGCGCCGACGACCGCGGCGACCCCGTGATCCAGCTCGCCCCGCCCCTCACGATCGGGCCGAAGGAGTTCGTTGAGATCGAGCAGATCCTGCGGAGCGTGCTGACGGAGGCGTGGACGCGCCTCTGACGTCCTGCACCGGACACCGGAACCCCGAAGGGGTGGATTTCACCACGATCGACGTGCGGAAATCCACCCCTTCGCCGTTCCCCGGGGGCGGGGTTATGGTTGGCGCGTGGGCACGATCTACTACGGCGGCGGCGGGATGCCGATTCATATCGAAGACCGCGCACTCGCGCACCTGAAGGTCGTGATCGCGACCAAGCTGCGGCGCGACGAGAGCTTCACGGTCTCGTGGAAGCATCCGGACGACCAGCCGCGCGGGCGCAGCACCATCTGGCTGCATCCGTCGATCCCGCTGCGGTTCGTGTTCGACGATCCCGAGCCCACCGAGCTCAGCCGGGACTGGATCGAGGAGCTCGCGAACTCCGCCAGCTCGACCGGCGGCATCATGCTCGTCGCCGAGCACTTCGACACCGGTCCGGTCGCCGTGCTGGAGGGCGCGGACGGCGACGCTCCCGACGTGACGCTCGGCAACGTCGACGTCGATCACCTCGATGTCGAGCGCCTCACCGTCGGCGGCACCGAGGTCACCCCCGGCGACGACGCGGACTGAGCTCAGCCCTCCGTCGGCGGCGGGGCGTCTTCCTGCTCGGGTTCCGGCAGGATCGTGAGGCCGTTGGGCCCGCTGGCCGCGAGCATCAGCGCCTCGATCCAGGTGCGGTTGATGCGCGGCTGACGACTGCCGAAGAAGTGGAACTGGATCGGCACCGAAGGATGGATCCAGAAGCTCCGCCGGCCACTGCCGTCGCCGATCTCGACGTCGAACATGAACGGCTCGGAGCGGCGCAGCTTGTTCATCATCACGATGCGCAGATGCGCCAGCGTGCGGTCGTCGATGTCGACCGAGTTGGCGTTGGTGTCGTAGATGAACCGGCCCATGGCAGGAGCCTAGTGCCGGATCATCACGGCGCGAACGGCTGATCAGCGCGGCGCGAACGCCGCCGCGAACAGCGCACGCGCGCGGCGCGCGACCGCGGGTCGCTGGGCCGGATCGGCGCGGGCGAGCTCCGTCGCCAGCATCCCGGTCGCGAGGGTCACGTCCTCGGTCTCGATGTGGGATCCGATGCGTCCGGCTGCCCGGTCACGCGCGACCAGACGCTCCACGAGCGCCTGGAATCGCGCACCCAGCGACGCGACGCGGCGATCGGAGAGATCCGCGGTGATGAGCTCGATGAACGCCGTCGACACGACCGCCTGATCGACCACACGATCGAGCAGATCGTCGATCGTCCGGTCGGGCGGCACGGTGTACTCCTCGAGGTCGCGCACGTTGTCTTCGAAGACGGCGACGGCGAGGGCGGTGCGGTCGGGGAAATGACGGTACAGGCTTCCTTGCCCGACACCGGCGCGCTTGGCGACGGCGCTGAAGGGAGCCTGAAGGCCTCCTTCGGCATAGACCTCACGGGCAGCAGCGATCAACGCCTTGCGGTTGTCGGCGGCTGCGGCGGGGCCTCGGTTCTGGCGAGGGAGCGCACGGGGGGATGCGGTGCTCGGCACGGGTGTAGCCTAGTACCGGACAAAGTTGTCCGGTAGGAGCCGCCCCGAAGGATCCTCATCCCCCGGACCCGCAGCCCCGCTGAACTGCATGAAGAAGGGACAGAAAATGAGCACCACCACCGCTCCCCTGACCGGAGCATCCACCATCCAGACCTGGCTCGACGACCCCGCCGGCGGCGCCGCACTGCGCGGTCTGCTTGCCCAGGGCGGCCAGACCGCGGAGACTCTCGCCCCCATCGCGGGCCTGCCGATCAGCAACCTCGTCGCGATGAGCGGCGGCGCCTTCCCGCAGGCCGCCCTCGACGCACTCGTCGCGCAGGTCAACCCCGACGGCGTCCCCGCCGAGGCCGACGCCGCCGCCGAGACCCCGAAGGCCGAGTGGGCCGAGAAGGTCACCGCCGGACGCTTCACCGGTCAGACCGTCATCGTCACCGGCGCCGGCTCCGGCATCGGCCGCGCCACCGCGTCGCGCGTCGCGCGCGAGGGCGGTCGCGTGATCGCCGTCGACGTGAGCCAGGACCGCCTCGACGAGTTCGTCGCCGCCCACACCGGCGCCGACGTCGTGGCTCTGACCGCCGACATCACCGATGACGAGGGCGTGGCCCGCATCATCGAGGCGGCCGGCGACCGGATCGACGCCCTCGCGAACATCGCCGGGATCATGGACGACATGACCCCCGTCGGCGACGTCACCGACGCGGTCTGGGATCGCGTCTTCCGCGTGAACGTCACCGGCACGATGAAGCTGATGCGCGCCGTCATCCCCGCCATGCTCGCGCAGGGCAGCGGCTCGATCGTGAACACCTCGTCCGAGGCATCCCTTCGCGGATCCTCCGCCGGTGCCGCCTACACCGCGTCGAAGCACGCGGTCGTCGGCCTCACCAAGTCGAGCGCGTTCATGTACGGCCCGAGCGGCATCCGCGTGAACGCGGTCGCCCCGGGTGCGGTGATCACCAACATCGAGGCGAAGTTCAACTCGCCGCTCGGCGCCGACCGCGTGCGCGCCGGCATGGCGGTCATGACGCCTCCGGTCGCCGCCGACCGCCTCGCCGCGTCGATCACGTTCCTGCTGAGCGACGACGGCGTCAACGTGAACGGCCAGAACCTCGCGAGCGACGGCGGCTGGTCCGCCGCCTGACCCCACCGCGACGCCCCGGCCGACCCGAACCACCGGTCTGCCGGGGCGTCGCTCTGTGCTCCAGGCCCTTTTGGCGAGTCGCCAAGACCCTGCACCCGGCGGCCCGCTCCGTGGCGACCGCCTCCACCGCCCCGCTCTGGCGAGTCGCCAAAACCGAGCCCCGACGCCACGATCCGTGGCGAGTCGCCACACCCGCCCACACCGCGGCGTTCTGGCGAGTCGCCAAAACCGAGCCCCCGACGCCACGATCCGTGGCGAGTCGCCGAACCTGCTACCTCAGAACGGCCAGACGAGCGGCACGTACCAGACCGCCACGACGAGGAAGAACAGGGCCAGCGGCAGGCCGAGCTTCCAGTAGTCGCCGAAGCGGTAGCCGGCCGGCTCCATCACCATGAGGTTCGCGGGCGTCGCGATCGGGGTCAGGAACGCGGCCGCACCTGCGACGGTCAGCGCCATCATGAACGGCTGCACCGAGAGGTCGAGCGACTGCGCGACCGAGATCGCGATGGGCGCGACGATGAGCACGGTCGCGGTGTTGCTGATGAGCTGTCCCAGCACCACCGTCAGCCCGCAGAGTGCGAGCAGGGCGACGTGCGGCCCGGCGTCGCCGAGGAACGACAGCATCCAGTTCGCCACGAGGTCCGCCGTTCCGGTGCTGATGAACGCGGTCGACAGCGGGATCATGCCCGCGATGAGGACGATGGTGGTCCACGAGATCGAGTGGTACGCCTGCGTCACGGTGACCGTGCGAGTGAGCACCAGGGCGCACGCCGCCAGCAGCGCCGCCACCGCGGGCGGAACCAGCCCCGTCGCGAGCAGCAGGATCATCGCGAGCAGGATGCCGATCGCGCGCTTCGCGCCCTTGCCGAGCGGGACCGACCGGCGCAGCTGCGCGGGGTCATCGACGACGAGCACACCAGGATCGCTCGCGCGGCGCGTCAGGTCGTCCCACGCCCCCTGCAGCAGCAGCGCGTCACCGGCCTGCACGACGAACTCGGTGCCCTTGAGCTGCTCGTCGCCCCGACGGGCCGCGAGCACGACGAGGTCGCCGTCGGGCGTGGTCATGCCGGCGCACACGTGCTTGCCGATCAGGGGCGACCGGGGCGCCACGACCACCTCGGTGACGCCGGTCTCGGGGCCGAGCAGCATGCCGGTGTCGAGGCTGAGCGAATACTGCTGACGCAGCAGGCGCGCGTGCCGCACGAGATCGAGCGGCATGAGCGCACCCTTGCGCTCGGGCACGAGAGCGCCGCCGACGAGGAGGATCGCGACCGTTCCGAGAAGCACCGGGATGCCGACCAGGGCGAACTCGAAGAACCCGAACTCGCGCCCGCCCGCCGCCGCGGCGAACTCCGAGACGATGATGTTGACCGGCGTGCCGGTGAGCAGCAGCAGCGACCCCGCGGATGCCGCGAACGCGAGCGGCATGAGGAGCTTCGACGACGCGATTCCCGCGCGGGCGGCGACGACCACCACGAGCGGCAGCAGTGCGGCGACGGCGCCGTTGATGCTGATGAGGGCGGTGAGTCCGGCGACGAGCAGCGCGATGACGACGAGAAGGGTCGTCCGCTTAGTGCCAGCGCGACCGATCACCTTCTGCCCCGCCCACGCCGTGACGCCCGTGCCGTCGAGCGCCTCGCTCACCACGAAGAGTCCGGCGATGAACAGCACCGTCGGATCGCCGAACCCCGCGAGCGCCTGCGGCAGCGTCAGCACCCCGGTGAAGAAGAGCGCGAGCGCGACCCCGATCGCCACGACCCCGATCGGCACGCGATTGCTCACGAACGCGATCACCGCGAGCACGAGGATGGCGAGCGTTGCGGTGACGGGGTCCACCCGCCCAGCGTAGCCACCGCCCCTCCGGCTGTTCGGGGTCGGCGCCTCTGTGCCCGTGTCCGAGGCGCCGGCTTCGACAGGTCAACCGGGCCTCGACAGGGGCGTCTGCGAGGGAGGACACCTGCGGAACCCCGGTTGACCTGTCGAAACGGCAGGGGACGGATAGACGGATGCTGCTCCCCAGGCGCGGAGCTCAGCCGCGGAGGGTTGCGAGCCCGGCGAGGTCGTAGGCGAGCTCGACGGCCTCGAAGATCGCGGCGTCGATGGTACGGGGAGCGAAGGCGTCGCCGATCACCACGACACGAGGGGATCCGGATGCTGCGGCCCCGGTGTCCGTCGCGAGGCCGTGGACGCCCACAGCAGCTCGCGGCTCGATCGCGACGACGGTGTCGACGCCGGGGATCGCGTCCGCGGCCCCGGTGAGCATGTCGCGCACGGTCACCGCGCCCGGCTCGATGCTCTCGACGCGGTGCGCGACGCTCCGGCGGAAGCCGCCGTGCGCGCCGAGGCGCTCGAGCAGCAGCGGCCGGTCGTACCCGGCGCCGATGTGCGGGAACACGGTCTCGAAGGGCGTGATCAGCTCGAGCTCGTCGACCCGTTGGAGCAGCGTCAGCACGATGCCGGCGGCGTACGCCGTGCCGTCGGCATCCACCACCGCGATCCGCCGGCCGAGCGGCGCGACCGACGCCGCGGCGAATGCGTCGATCGTGCCCTCGGCGGGGAATCCGTCGGTGTAGGCCCCGCCGAGCGCGAGCGAAGTGGTCGCGGGCGCGACGGCGCCGGTGGCCACGACGACGCCGTCGACGGTTCCGAGCCCGCACAGCATCTCGGCCGTCGCCTCGACGCCGAGCCGCACGTCGACGCCGGCGGTCCCGAGGTCGCGCTCGAGGTCGTCGACCAGGAGCCCGACGCTCTCACGACCCGGCACCTGCCGGGCGAGGCGCAACTGCCCTCCGAGCTCCACCGCGCGCTCGAGCAGCGTCACCGCGTGCCCGTCGGTCGCGAGCTCGACGGCGGCGCGCATGCCCGCGGGACCGCCGCCCACGACGACCCACCGCTGCGGCGATGCGGTGCGCGGCCGGTCGCCGCGCTCGAGTTCACGGCCGGCGAGCGGGTTCACGGTGCACGACATCGCGAGTCCGCGACTGCCGCGGCCGAGGCATCCCTGATTCAGCCGGATGCAATGGCGGATGCCGCGCTCCGCCGGGTCGACGGGTGCGAGTCCGAGGAGCTTGCGGCCGAGGTCGGGGTCGGCGATCTGCGCGCGCGTGAGCGCGACCATGTCGGCGATGCCCGAGGCGACGACGTCCTCGGCCTCCTCGACCGAGCGGGCCGCGCCGACCCCGAACACCGGCACGTCGGGGTTGGCGGCTTTGACCGCGGCGACGTCGTCGCGCAGCCACGCGTACGGCATGGGCGACGACGGGAAGACGTAGTGCACGTTGTGGTAGCCGCCGGCGGCGAGGTCGAGGAAGTCGATCCGGGCCTCCTGACGGAGGCGCGCGATGACCTCGCGCATGCCGGCGCCGTCGATGCCGTCCGGGTGGAACTCGTTCGCGACGATGCGGATCCCCACGGTGAAGTCGTCGCCCACCCGCGCGCGCACCGCCCGCAGCACCTCGCGCGGGAACCGGGTGCGCCCCTCGAGGGCGCCGCCGTACTCGTCCTCGCGGGCGTTGTAGAGGGGCGAGAGGAACTGGTGCAGCAGGTAGCCGTGCGCCATGTGGATCTCGACGCCGTCGAACCCGCCGTCGCGCGCGTACTCGGCCGACAGCGCCCAGCCCTCGACGAACGAGGCGATGTCGGCGTGGTCCATCGCGCGGGTCGCGTGCCCCGTCGACGGCGAGATCAGCCGCGACGGCGCATAGACGGTGCGCGGCCCGTCCGGCCCGTCGGGCTGCGCCTGCGCCCCATGGTGGTTCAGCTGCACGAAGATCTTCGCACCGGCTTCGTGCACGGCATCCGTCATGCCCTTCGACGCCGCGACGCCCTCGGGACGGTAGGCGTCCTCGAAGCCCCGGATCGATCCGGTCGGGTGCACGAAGTGGTTGCCGGCGACGAAGAGGCCGCATCCGCCGAGCGCGCGGCGCACGTAGTACGCGGTCTCGCGGTCGGACTCGACGCGGTCGGAGTATTGCTTCGAGTGCGCCGTCTGCATGATGCGGTTCGGCACCGTGACGCCGCCGATCCGCAGCGGCTGCGCGAGGACGGACGGACGGATGCCGGGGCTCGCGGTCATGCCTTCGAGCCTACGACCGCCTTCCTCAGAGCGCTGAGAGCGCCTGGTCGAGGTCTGCGAGGAGGTCCGGCGCCGACTCGATGCCGACCGACAGGCGCACGACGTCCGGCGGGACGGCGAGCTCGGTGCCGCGCACCGAGGCGTGCGTCATCTCGTCGGGGTAGTTCATGAGCGACTCGACGCCGCCCAGCGACTCGGCCAGCTGGAAGAGGCGCGTCGACTCGGCGAAGCGGCGTGCGGATGCGGCATCCGCCAGCCCCACCGAGACGATGCCGCCGAACCGGCTCATCTGCCGCGCGGCGAGCTCGTGCCCCGGGTGCGACGCGAGACCGGGGTAGTACACGCGCGCGACCGCGCCGTGCCCCGACAGGAACTCCGCGATCTCCTGCGCGTTCTCGCTGTGCCGCTGCATGCGCAGGGCCAGCGTCTTGATCCCGCGCGTCGTTAGCCACGCGTCGAGGGGGCCCGACACGGCGCCGACCGCGAACTGCAGGAACTTCACCTCGCCGTACAGCGCGTCGTCGTTGAGCACGAGCGCGCCGCCGACGACATCGGAGTGCCCGCCGAGGTACTTGGTCGTCGAGTGCACGACCACGTCGGCGCCGAGCGCGAGCGGCTGCTGCAGCGCCGGCGACGCGAAGGTGTTGTCGACGACGACCAACGCTCCGGCGTCGTGCCCGAGGCGAGCGAGCCCTGCGATGTCGGTGATGCGCAGCAGCGGGTTGCTGGGGGTCTCGACCCACACGATGCGGGCCGGCCGCTCCTCGAGCGCCGCGCGCACCGCGTCGAGGTCGCTCATGTCGACGACGCGGATGCCGACGCCCCACCCGCCGAGCACACGCGCGATGAGGCGGTAGGTGCCGCCGTAGACGTCGTTGCCGAGCAGCACCTCGTCGCCGGGCTTCAGCGCCGCGCGCAGCAGCGCGTCCTCGGCGGCGAGGCCCGAGGCGAACGACAGCGCGTGGGCGCCGCCCTCGAGGGCGGCGAGCTGGGTCTCGAGCGCCGTGCGCGTCGGGTTGCCGCTGCGTCCGTACTCGTACCCCTCGCGGAGTCCGCCGATGCCGTCCTGCGCGTACGTCGTCGAGAAGTGCACCGGGGGGATCACCGCCCCCGTCGTGGGGTCGAAGGCCTGCCCGGCGTGCACCGCCCGGGTCTCGAAGCCGCGGTCGTTCGTGGACTCGGTCATTCGGGTGCTCCTTCGTGGGTGGTTCCGGATGCCTCGGGCGCGGGGTGTGCGCCGGGTGCGGGCGCCGCGGCGCCGGTGTCGAAGCCGTGGTCGCGCATCCAGTCGTCGTCGTAGAACCGGTTGAGGTAGCCGCGACCGTGATCGGGCAGCAGCACGACGACGACCGCGTCGGCGGGGAGATCGCGCGCGGTCCGCAGCGCGGCGACGACGGCCATGCCGCTCGATCCGCCGACGAGGAGGCCCTCCTCGCGGGCGAGTCGACGCGTCATCTCGAACGACTCGGCGTCGGGGATGCGGTGGATCTCGTCGGGCACCGACGGGTCGTAGCTCTCGGGCCAGAAGTCCTCGCCGACGCCCTCGACGAGATAGCCGTGCAGTGGCCCACCGGAGTAGATCGACCCCTCGGGGTCGGCGCCCACGACCCGCACCGCCCCGTCCGACACCTCGTGCAGAAAGCGGCCGGTGCCCGTGATGGTGCCGCCGGTGCCGATGCCCGCGACGAAGTGGGTGACGCGTCCGTCGGTGTCGCGCCAGATCTCGGGGCCCGTGGTCTCGTAGTGGCTGAGCGGCCCGTTGGGGTTCGCGAACTGGTTCGGCTTGAACGCGCCGGGGATCTCGCGCACGAGACGGTCGGCCACGCTGTAGTACGAGCGCGGGTCCTCCGGCGGCACGCTGGTCTCGGTCACGACGACCTCGGCGCCGTAGGCCTTGAGCACGTCGACCTTGGCGCCGGCGAACTTGTCGGGCACGACGAAGATCATCCGGTAGCCGCGCTGCACGGCGACCAGCGCGAGACCGACGCCGGTGTTGCCGCTCGTCGGCTCCACGATCGTGCCGCCGGGCAACAGCTGCCCGTCACGTTCTGCGGCGTCGATGATGCGACGCGCGATGCGGTCCTTGGCGGAGCCTCCGGGGTTGAAGTACTCGACCTTCGCGAGCACCGTCGCGGCGATGCCGTCGGTGACACGGGTCAGCTGGACGAGGGGGGTGTCGCCGACGAGGTCGGCCACGCTCTGGGCGTAACGCACGTTGTGTCCTGGGGTGTTGCCGCGCGGGTGCGCGGAAGGTTGTCGGGGTCGCTGAGGTCTGCGTGAAGCGGGAGCTTCAACAGCAGGGGCGACAACACCGGCAGGTCAACACGGGCGCCAGTCTATGTGCTGGGCGGCATCACGTCGAGAAGCAGCAGATCACCAGGTCGCGACGTACTCCGATCGACGGACCAGCGCCGCCTGCTCGACCAGTGGCAGCGATCGGTCGACGGCCTGCACGACGCGGCGCACGACCTCGGGCGAGGAGACCTCGTAGTCCGTGAAGTCGCCGTTCGACGCGTACACGCCGATCGGCAGCGTCAGCGCCTGGAAGAACCCGAAGAGCGGCCGCAGCTGGTGCTCGATGATGAGCGCGTGCCGTTCGCCGCCGCCGGTCGCCGCGAGCAGCACCGGCGTTCCCACGAGGTCGTACTGGCCCACGAAGTCGAAGAGGTGCTTGAACAGCCCCGTGAAGGATGCCCGGTACACGGGGCTCGCCACGACGAGCAGGTCGGCGGACTCGATCGCCTGCAGGGCGGATTCGACCTCGGGGGCGACGTCCTCCCGCGTGAGGGCGCCCGCGAAGCCCGCGCCGAGCGCGGCGACCTCGACGAGCTCCGTCTCGGCGGGGACGCGCTGCGCGACGGTGGCGAGGATCGTCTTCACCAGGGCCGTGGTGCGGCTCGGCTCGTGGAGCGAGCCCGATACCCCCACCACGCGCAGCGGGCGGTCGGCGATGGTCGGGACGGCGGGCGCGTCCCGCAGCACCTCGCTCATACCGGCACCACGTCCAGCGACGGTGCGGGGCCGACGGCCGCGAGGCGGCCGCGCGAGCGCGACCACTGGCTCCACGAGCCCGGGTAGACCACGACGTCGATGCCGGCGAGAGCACCGGCGAGCGCGGTGTGCGTCGCCGCGATGCCGGAGCCGCAGTACGCGGCGACCGAGACGCCGTCGACGACGCCTGCGGCCGCGAACTCGGCGCGGATCTCGTCGGGCGAACGGAACCGGCCCGCGGTCAGGTGCACCGTCGTAGGAAGGTTCACCGCGCCGGGGATGTGCCCGCCGACCGGATCCAGCGGCTCCGCGTCGCCGCGGTACCGCTCGGGTGCACGCACGTCGAGCAGCAGGCCGTGATCGGGCCACTCTTCGACGCCGTCGATGTCGGCGACGCCCTCGGTGATCTCATCGAGCACGACGTCCCCCGGTGGCCGCGGCAGCACGTCGCCGGTCTCGAGCGGGAGACGCTCGGTCAGCCAGCCGCGCAGGCCCCCGTCGAGCACGCGCACGTCCGCCAGCCCGGATCGCGTCAGCACCCACCATGCGCGCGCGGCGGCGACCGAGTGCACGTCGTCGTACGCGACGACGGTGTCGCCGGCCCGGATGCCCCACCGCCGTGCCGCGGCCTCGAGCTGCGCGCGCGGCGGCAGCGGGTGGCGCCCTTCGCGGGGGTCGCCGCGGCGCGCCAGCTCATGGTCGAGATCGACGTAGACCGCGCCGGGCAGGTGCCCGTCGAGGTACGCCGGCCGGCCCTCGGGCTGGTCGAGCCTCCAGCGCACGTCGAGGATCCGCGGCGGGGTGCCGCTGCGGATGAGGTCGGCGAGCTCGGTCGGCGAGATGAGTGGGGAAGGCATGCGGCCATGCTCGCCCGGCCGCAGACCGCGCGGAATGTCGTGACGACACACACCGCGACACGACGACACGGGGCGTCACACGCAGTCATGTGTCGGCGCCGCGCCCGCCGCCCGCGCGGTGTGTCTCGCACCGAATCCGGGTCTGCTCGCGCGCGCGGCCGTACGATTCCGCCAGAACCGATGGAGGAACGGATGCCGCACCCTCGCGCGACACGTGATTCCCGGGCTCCGCGGCGCGCGGCCCGGCTGCTGGCGGGACTCGCCATCGCGGCGGGGCTCACGCTCCTCGCCGGCTGCGGCAACGGCGGGATCCCCGTTCCGACCGCGCTGCCGACCGCCCTTCCCACCACGCTGCCCACGCGGACGACCTCCCCGGAGCCGACGGTCGAGCCGACACCGGAGCCCACGAGGGTGCTGCCGACGCGCTCCCCCGCACCGACCCCGGAGCCCACAGCCGAGCCGACCCCGGAGCCGACCGTGGTGCCGGAGCCCACGGCCGAGCCCACGACGCCCGTGCCGGTGCCCACCGTGGTGCCCGAGCCGACGGCGACACCGACTCCCGAACCGACGGCGACTCAGACCCCGACGCCGACACCCACCCCGACGGCGACACCGACCCCGACGCCTTCACCCACGGCCGAGGCGGGTGACGACGCCGCCGCGCCCATCAACTGGGTGCCCTGGGTCGTCATGGTGGGGCTGCTCGTCGCGGCGGCGGTGATCTACCTCATCGTGCGGCGACCGCGGCCGAAGCCCCCGACCGAGACCTAGACCCAGCTCAGCCGCGGAGGGCGAGGGCGAAGGGGAGCACCCCGGTCGCGCCCGCGCGGCGGAGCTCGCGCGCGGCGACCGTGAGGGTCCACCCGCTGTCGACACGATCGTCGACGAGGAGCACGGGGCCTGCGGGGATGTCGAGCCCGGCGGCGGAGAACCGGCCCCAGACCCCCGCGACGCGGAAGGCGCTGTTGCCGCCGGGCTGCCCGGTGGGCCCGCCGTCGACGAGGTCGAGCCCGCCGAGGAACGGCAGCCGGCCGATCTCGGCGATGCCGCGGGCGAGCGAGTCGACGAGCTGCGGCTTCGTGCGCGACGGCATCGCGATGACCGCGACGGGGCGGGTCTCCCATCCCCATTCCGCGAGGACGCGCACGCACGCCCCGAGCACGTTCTGCGGCACGGGCGCGTCCGCGGCGCCTGCCGCGAACAGGTCGCGCAGCGCGCCGCCCCAGCCGAGGTCGGTGAGACGCGCGAGCGCGCGCCCTTCCGTGGCCTGCTCGTCCGCGGCGATGCGGCCCTTCACCGGCACGCCGAGCCTGTCGGCACCGGTCGGCCACTGACGCCTCGGCTCGATCGGCACCCCGACGCGGTCGAGGGCGGCGGCCGCGGCATCCGTCGCTCCCGAGGCGATCGCCGTCGGGAACCACGCGCCGGCGCAGTTGTCGCAGCGCCCGCAGGGCGCCGCCGAATCGTCGTCGAGCGAGCGCTGCAGGAACTCCATGCGGCAGCCTGAGGTCTCTTCGTACTCGATCATGTGCTGCTGCTCGGCGACGCGCTCGGCCGCGATGCGGCGGTAGCGCTCCTCATCGTACGTCCACGGTTCGCCGGTCGCGATCCAGCCGCCGCGCACGCGGCCGACCGCGCCGTCGACGTCGAGCACCTTCAGCAGCAGTTCGAGCGGGGTGCGGCGGATGTCGACCACGGCCTCGAGCGCGGGCGTCGAGAGCGGTCCGCCCGCGACGGCGAGCGCGGCGAGCACCCGCTCGGCACGCTCGCGGTCGGGCATCGACGCGGTCGCGAAGTAGTGCCAGATCTCGCGGTCCTCGACGCCCGGCAGCAGCAGCACGTCCGCGGAGTCGGTGGCGCGACCGGCGCGACCGACCTGCTGGTAGTACGACACCGGCGACGACGGCGCTCCGAGGTGCACGACGAAGCCCAGGTCGGGCTTGTCGAATCCCATGCCGAGCGCGCTCGTCGCCACGAGCGCCTTGACCCGGTTGTCTTTCAGGAGCGCCTCGGACTCTTCACGCTCGTCGGTGTCGGTCTGCCCGGTGTACGCGCGGACGTCGTATCCCCGCTCGCGCAGCAGCCGTGCCGTGTCGTTCGCCGCCGCCACCGTCAGGGTGTAGATGATGCCGGATCCCGGCAGGTCGCCGAGGTGGCTGATCAGCCAGGCGAGCCGGCTCGGCGAGTTGGGAAGGCGCAGCACGCCGAGTCGCAGTGACGCCCGCGCGAGCGGACCGCGGATGGTGAGCACGCCCTGCGCCGAGGCATCCGATTCCGCCATGCCGGCGTCGAGCTGCTCCGCGACGTCGGCCACCACGCGACTGTTGGCGGTCGCGGTGGTCGCGAGCACCGGCACGCCCGCGGGCATGCGTGCGATGAGATCGCGCAGGCGCCGATAGTCGTGGCCCCAGTCGCTGATGCAGTGCGCCTCGTCGACGACCAGCAGGCCGATGCGGGCGACGAGCTGGGGCAGCTGCTCGTCGCGGAACGAAGGATTGTTGAGGCGTTCGGGCGACACGAGCAGCACGTCGACCTCGTCGCGGTCGAGCTGTGCGAGCACGTCGGTCCACTCGTGCGCATTCGTCGAGTCGATCTTCACGGCCCGCACCCCAGCGCGCGCGGCCGCGGCGATCTGATCCCGCATCAGCGCCAGCAGGGGCGACACGAGCACGGTCGGTCCTGCCCCGCGCCGACGCAGGAGCAGCGTCGACACGAAGTACACGGCCGACTTCCCCCACCCGGTCCGCTGCACCACCAGCGCACGGCGGCGTTCGTCGACGAGGGCCGCGATCGCCTCGAACTGCCCCTCGTGGAAGTCGGCGTCGTCGCGTCCGACGAGGGTGCGCAGCACCTCGAGTGCTTCGGTGCGGGTCGTCGTGGTCGCTGTCACCCTCCCAGCCTGCCCCATGGTCCTGACACCCGTGCCGCCGCCCGACCTGGCCTCCCGGCCCCGTGCTACCGTGGCGGCGACGAGGGAGGTGCGCGTGCTCGAGACGATCGCCGCGGTGCTGCGCCTCGTCGTCGAGGTTCTCGCGGCCGCCCTGCGCCCCGCCATGGAACTGCTCGGCGCCGCCACGCGCTCGCTGTTCGAGGTCGCGCCCGCGGCCCAGCCCGAGACCGGCGCCCTCGTGATCGCGGTCGCCGTCGTCGCGACGCTGGCCCTCCTCGCCGTCGCGATCGCCGTCTTCCTCGTCCCGGCGCGCACGATCGCCACCGCGGCCCATCCGCGCCGCGCGATCGCCGACGCGACCAGACTCACCGCATCCCACCCCGACGCTCCCGGGCACTCCCGTCCGCGCGCCCCGGGTTCGGCGGCCCTGGCCGCGTAGCCCCGACGCCCGTTCCCCTCGAGGACCGCTCGCCGGTGCCTTCGTGGCCGCACGCCACGAAACAGCACCCGACGAACGGACACCGCCATGGACCTCTACGCCTTCCCGCCTGTCGCCGCGATCCTCGACGCGGCCTACTCCCTGCTCATGGGCCTCGCGGCCCTGCTCGAACCTCTCGCCGGATCCGCGGCGGCCGCAGCATCCGTCATCGTCCTGACGCTCCTGGTGCGCGCGGCGCTCATTCCCGCGGGGATCGCGCAGGCGAAGGCCGAGCAGACCCGCAGCCGCCTCGCACCGAAGCTGCGAGACCTGCAGCGCCGCCACAAGAAGGACCCCGAGCGCCTCCAGCGCGAGACGATGAAGCTCTACTCCGACGAGAAGGCGTCGCCCTTCGCGGGGTGCCTGCCGATGCTCGCGCAGGCGCCGGTCGTGGCGATCGTCTACGCACTCTTCCTCCACACCGCGATCGCGGGACACGCCAACGCGCTGCTCGCGCACGAGCTCTTCACCGTCCCCCTCGGCACGAGCCTGGTGAGCGCGATCGCCGCGGGCACGGCCTCGGCCGCCACCCTCGGGGTGTTCGCCGGAGTGCTCGCGGTCATCGTCGCGGTCGCCGAGATCACGCGGCGGGCGTTCCGCCCGCAGATCGACACGACACCGGATGCTGCGCCCCTGGCCGGTGCCGGCATGGCCAGGCTCGCCGGGGCGCTGCAGTTCACGACCGCGGTGTTCGCCCTCTTCGTGCCGCTCGCCGCCGCGCTCTACCTCGCCACGACCGTCGCGTGGACCCTCGTGCAGCGCGTCGTGCTGCGGAGGATCTATCCCCTCGCGAACTCCTGAGCCGTGCGGCCGGATCAGGCGGCTGGTTCGTCGCGGGGGTGCAGCACGCCGCTCGCGGCGCCCAGCACGGCGCCGGCCACCGTGTCGATCACGCGCTCCGTCGCCACCGCCAGGCTGTCGACATCACCGGTCGCGGCGCCTGTGAGCAGCAGCACGAGCGGTGTGATGAACACCAGGGCGAGCGCGTAGTTGCGCACGATGAACAGCTCGATCGTGAACTGCAGACCGCCGAGCACGAGCGCCAGCCACTGCGCATGGATCGGCAGCGGCGCGATCAGCAGGTACACGCCGGCGCCGAGGACGGTGCCGATCACGCGGTGGAGCCCGCGCGCGAACGCGGCGCGGCGCTCGGCGGCCACCCCGATCACCGCTACGGCCGCCCCGACGATCCAGTACGCACGGTCGGGGTCCAACGCGAGTCCCCAGGCGATCCCGAGCACCGTGACGATCGCGACGCGGACGACGAGCATCCTCGAAGCCTGCGACCAGGACGGCCCGGGCAGCACCTCGCGAAGCGGGCGCGCGCGGACTCGGCGCCGACTGGGCAGCGTCAACGGCGCGAGCGACACCGCCGCCGCGAACAGGATGCCTCCGGCCACCGCCGCGAGATAGGTCGCGGCATCCGCTCCCGACGCCACGATGTGCGCCGACAGACCGTAGACGAGAACGACGAACAGTGGTCCCGGCGGGCCGACGGAGAACCCGAACATCGCGGCCGCCGCGACGATCGCGACGACGGCGAGACCGACGAGGGTCGCGACCGCGGACGGCCCGGCGAGAGCGCCGAGCGCCGCGGCGAGCGCGAGTCCGCCGGCGACGAACGGCACGACACGCGCTCGCTCGACCACCGGCAGCTGCGTGCCGTAGAGCGCGACGAATGCGCCGGTCGCAGCCTGGAAGCCGAGATCGGCGCGCCCGAGCACGGTCATCACCGCGATCGGCACGGCCATGGCGATCGCCGCGCGCAGGCCGATCGCCCACCGCGGCGCCGGCGCCGGCGCGAGGCGGAACAGACTCGACACCGCGTGGCCCAGGTCGGCCGCGAACCGCCGGCCGGCGCCGTGCTGCGGCATCCGTCCTCCCGTCTCAGACCGTCGGGCGCTCGGCCGAGGCCGGCTCCGAGAGCAGCTGGTCGAGGAGCGCGAGGGCGGCGTCCTGCGGGGCGTCGGGGTCGAGCAGCCACTGGGTCTGCAGACCGTCGGATGCCGCGATCACGAGCGCGGCGGTGGCCAGCGGGTCGACGTCGGCCCGGATGCGACCCGCCCGCTGGTTGTGGCGCACCCGTTCGGCGATCTCGGCCCGCACGCGGACGAAGCGCTCGGTCGCGAACTCGCGCGCGGCGGGGTGCCCTTCCTCGAGCGCCGATGCGACGAGCGACGAGTACAGCTGCACGAGCCCCTGGACCTCGTGGTTGGCGTCGCTCCAGCGGCGAAGGAGCTCGGTGGGCGTCACATCGGGAGGGACGGGCTCCCAGTCCTCGCCGCGGGACTCCGACTGGCGGTACACCGCGATCAGCAGCTCCTCGAGCGACCCGAAGTAGTGCGTGAGCGCGGCGTGCGTGACGCCGACCTCCTCCGCGATCGCGCGCAGGCTAGTACGGTCCGAGCCGCGCTTGGCGAACACCTCGATGGCGCGATCGAGGATCTCCTGGCGACGGGCGACGCCCTTCGCGTACGACCCTCGCGGGGTCGGCTGCTGCTCCGCTTCGGCCATGCGGACCATGCTACCGAAGAAAAACCTCCACATGGAGGTTTTCGTGGTACCGTTTGGCGATGACCACGTCTTCCTCCGGAGCCGTCGGCGTCGGCATCATCGGCGCCGGCAACATCAGCGACCAGTATCTGACGCACCTGTCGAGCTTCCCCGACGTGCGCGTGATCGCGATCGGCGACCTCCTCGAGGACCGCGCGAAGGCGCAGGCCGAGAAGTACGGCGTGCCCCACGCGGGCGGCATCGACCTCGTGCTGAACGACCCCGATGTCGACATCGTCGTGAACCTCACCATCCCGGCGGTGCACGTCGAGGTCTCACTGGCGATCATCGCGGCCGGCAAGCACGTCTGGACCGAGAAGCCGATCGGCATCGACCGCGAGGAGTCGCAGCGGCTTCTCACGGCGGCGGATGCTGCGGGCCTGCGCGTCGGCGTCGCGCCCGACACCGTTCTCGGCCCGGGTGTGCAGACCGCCAAGCGCGCGATCGCGCGCGGCGATATCGGCCGCCCGCTGTTCGCATCGACCTCCTTCCAGTGGCAGGGTCCCGAGATCTTCCACCCGAACCCCGCGTTCCTGTACGCCAAGGGCGGCGGACCGCTCCTCGACATGGGTCCGTACTACGTGTCGGCGCTCGTGCACGTGTTCGGCCCCGTCGCGTCGGTCGCGGCCCTCGGCCTGAAAGGCTCCCCCACCCGCAAGGTGCAGGTCGGCGAGCTCGCCGGTCAGGAGTTCCCGGTCGAGATCCCGTCGACCCTGTCGGTGCTGATGGACTTCGAGCAGGGAGGTCAGGCCCAGAGCCTGTACAGCACCGACTCGCCGCTCCTGCGCCACGGCGTCTTCGAGATCAACGGCACCGAGGGCACCATCGTCATCCCCGACCCGAACTACTTCGGCGGGCCGATCACGATCACGCGTCCCCTGACCGAGATGGCGCCGCCCGCATCGCGAGTGCAGGAGGTCGTCGAGGTTCCGCAGGAGGGTGTGCTCACCGGCCGCGGCCTGGGCGTGCTCGACATGGCCCGCTCGATCCGCGACGGCCGTCCGCACATCGCCACCGGTGAGTTCGGGTACCACGTGCTCGACACCCTGCTGGCGATCGAGGAGGCCGCGGCGTCGCGCACCTACGTGGACGTCGAGAGCACCCTCGGCGAGGTCGGCTCCCTCCCCGCGGACTTCGACCCGCTGGCCGCCACGCTCTGACGCACCCCGCTTCACACGAGACCCCCTGCCACCCGGCAGGGGGTTTCTTGCAGGGGGTGACGGATGCCGCGGCCCGCGGCATCCGCGATCTCCGTGGCGTCAGCCGAACAGGTCGCGGAGACCGGGGAGCTCGAAGTTCGAGATCTGCTCGCCGATGCCGGAGACCGCCTCGCCGGCGCCCGCGAGCTGGTCGGAGGCTCCTGCGATGAGGTCGCCCGCGCCGCCGAGGTCGACACCGCCCGCGATCGCGTCGAGGTCGACGCCGCCGGCGATCGTGTCGAGGTCGACGCCGCCGGCGATCGTGTCGAAGTCCACGCCCAGCGTCGCC